>DSAR01000023.1 GCA_011046405.1 Chloroflexota bacterium
GACCGAAGGACATTCCCGAGACGGTCTCGCAGGCCTCCGGGGCGGCCGCCAAGGTCCTGCAGCTCTTTTCTCAGGATGAGATGACACAGGATCCGCTGGTGGCCTGTGTGATCGAGCAGTGGTGCTCGGCCTGTGGCGCGTGTGTGGACGCCTGCCCTTATGACGCGCGTTCGATTCATCCGGTGTGGCACGTGGCGACGGTCAACACCGCGCTGTGTCAGAACTGTGGGGCGTGTGTGGTGGCCTGCCCGAACAAGGCCAGCCAGATCCACAACTGGACGCCCCGGCAGGTGCTGGCGATGGCGGACGTGATCGTGAGCTAATTCTAGGATCGACCGGGGACGGTGGCGTTACGCCGGGTCTCGAAGGTTCTAATAGTTTTGGGAGGATAGGTCGTGGAAAAAAAGTTTATGGAGCAGGTGAACAACCTCAGCAAACAGACGGTACAGTTGTGTTATCACTGTCATAAGTGCACCGCCGGCTGCCCCAGTGCGTTCGCGATGGAATACGGGCCAGATCGGTTGCTGCGTCTGGTCCAGTTTGGGCAAAAGGAGCGCCTTTTTGCCAGCCGGGATGCGTGGCTCTGTTTTGGGTGTGAGATGTGCGGCGCGCATTGCCCCAACGACATCAGCGTCAACGAGGTGATGATCGCCCTCAAGGAGTTGGCGGGCGAAGAGGGATACCGGGTCGAGGATTGTAAAGAGTTACGGGAGATCCTGGCCGAATACCTGGAACAACGATCCGAGGCCGAGATCGACGAGCGCTTGTGCGAGGGGCTCTCCCGGCTCAATAGCTTGAGCCAGACGATCGAGGCCCATCACAACATCAGCGGCGACGATAACGAGATGCGCATGATCTGGAGCCAGAACCTGGCGGACGTTCCGCCGGGCTTGAGCGGTCAGGAGGGGGCCGATCTGGTCTACTTCGTCGGTTGCGTGGCCTCTTTCTTCCCCCGCAGTTACCGGGTCCCCCAGGCGATGACGACGATCTTGACCAAGGGTACCGAGGCAACCGGGGCCGAGTTCACGACGTTGGGCGGGCAGGAGTGGTGCTGTGGCTACCCGTTGCTCTCGATGGGGCGATTGGAACAGGCCAGGGAACTGATCCGCCACAACGTCGAGCAGACCAAGGCGCTGGGCGCGTCCCGGGTGGTCTTCGCCTGCCCTTCGTGTTATCACATGTGGAAACACGTCTATCCCGAGGTCCTGGAAGAGGACATCGGGCTGGAAGTTCTGCACGCGACCGAACTCATCGACGATTTGGTCGAGCAGGGGGCCCTCGAACTGGGCGAGTTGGATATGACGGTGACGTTCCACGATCCCTGTGACCTGGGCCGCAAGAGCGGCGTCTTCGAAGCGCCCCGCCGGGTGTTGCAGCGTATCCCCGGCGTCAAGCTGGTAGAGATGAGCACCTCGGGTGGGATCTCCGAGTGCTGCGGCGGCGGCGGCAACCTGGAGAGTTTCGATCCTGACGTCGGTTCCGAGGTCTCGAGTCGCCGGGTGGATCGAGCGTGCGAGGTAGAGGCCCAGGCGATCATCTCGGCATGCCAACAGTGCGAGCGAACGCTGACGGAGGCAGTTCGCCATCATAAGGAAGCCCGCCGCGCCCGCATTCGCGTGATGGACGTCGCGGAGTTGGTGTTGAAGGCGATGGAGCAGGCCCAGGATTCGCAGGCGTAGGTGTGGGGTGATTCGGGGAGGAGGATGGAAATGACACAAGTTGAAGACCGGGAGCAGTTATGGGAACAGCTGGTCCGTTATCGAAAGGTCAAGACGCTGGCCGATGGTTCGCGGCTGTTGTTGCGCCCATTGAGCAAGAGCAAGGAAGATAAAGAGGGATTGGTCGACCTCTTCGCTCGGGCGTCCAGGGAAGATTTAGAATACTTCCGCGACGATGCGGGCGATCCATCCATCGTCGAGAGCTGGGTGGACCACCTGGATTTGAAGCGGGTCTACCCATTGATCGCGGTTGTGGATGACAAAATTATCGGTGACGCCACCCTTCACTTCCGTAAGCGCTATCACCGCCACCTGGCCTGGGTGCGCATTTTCCTGGATCGACAGTATCGCGGGCGCGGTATCGGCACGTTGATGTTGGCCAGCCTGATCGATGTTGCGCGTCGCCTGGGCCTGCAACAGCTGTACATCGAAGTGGTGACGAATCAATACCGGGTGATCAAGGCGGTCCAGGATATAGGGTTCCAGCACGAGGTGACGTTGCGCGATTACTTCGTCACCAGCGAGGGCGAGGCGCTGGATATGGCGATCCTGGTGCTACGCCTGGTCGATCGCTCGGGCGAGTTCTAGGATACGTTGATGGCGGAAGTGAAGGATTGGTGAATAGATGTCAGATAATGCCAAGGTGATGGTAAACGCGGATGCGGCCGGACAGTTGAGTGATCATCCCACCGGTTCCGTGTTGGTGCTCGGTGCCGGTATTGGCGGCATGCAGGCGTCCCTCGATCTGGCCGAAGCCGGATTCAAAGTTTACCTGCTGGATAAGAGCCCGGCCATCGGTGGGACGATGGCGCAGTTGGATAAGACGTTTCCCACCAATGATTGCGCGATGTGCATCCTCTCGCCCAAGCTGGTGGAGTGCGGCCGGCACCTCAATATCAAGGTGATGACCTACGCCGAACTGGAGGACGTCGAGGGGGAGGCGGGCAACTTCACGGCCCACGTGCGCCAGCGCGCCCGTTATGTGAACGTGGACGAGTGCACGGGCTGCGGCGACTGTGCCGAGGTCTGCCCCATCGTCCGGCCCGATGCCTTCAACGTCGATCTTTCGGAACGCCGGGCGGCCTACAAGCTCTACCCCCAGGCGATTCCCAACGCCTTTGTGATCGAGAAGGCGGGACGGGCGCCGTGCCGCGACGCCTGTCCCATCCACCAGCGGGCGCAGGGCTACGTGGCCTTGATCCGCGAGGGGCGCTTCGCCGACGCCTACCGCACCATCCGGGAGGACAATCCTTTCCCCTCGATTTGTGGGCGCGTCTGCAATCACAAGTGCGAGGACGAATGCTCCCGGGGCAAGGTGGACGAACCGGTCAGCATCATGCGCCTGAAGCGCTTCGTCGCCGATTGGGCGCTGGATCATCCGGAAGAGATCGCCGAAGTCATGACCAAAACGGCCGTGGAGGCCGACGCGGAGGCCCAGGTCGCTTTCTCAGGCCAGCGGGTGGCCATCGTCGGCGGCGGACCGGCGGGCCTGACCTGCGCCCAGGACCTGGTGAAACTGGGCCACGCCGTGACCGTCTTCGAGGCGCTGCCCGTCGCCGGCGGGATGATGCGCGTCGGTATCCCCGCCTACCGTATGCCCTACGACCTGGTGCAGCAGGAGATCGACCAGATCGTGGACCTGGGGGTCGAGTTGAAACTCAAGCACCGGGTGGACGACGCGGCGGCGCTGTTGGCGGGTGACGCCAACGGCGGGGAGCCCTACGACGCCGTCTTCGTCGCCGTCGGCGCCCACGAGGGCGTGCTCATCCCGATCCCCGGCGTGGATCTGCCCGAGGTGACGGTGGCGACCGATTTCCTGCGCCAGGTGGCGCTGGAGGATCAGCCGACGGAAAACGTGGAAGGGAAGCGGGTCCTGGTGCTTGGCGGTGGCAACGTCGCGGTGGACGCGGCGATGACGGCGGTGCGCCTGGGCGCCGAGTGGGTGGGGATGACGTGCCTGGAGAGCCGCGAGACCATGCCGGCCCACGAGTGGGAGATTCAAGACGCCGTCGAGGAAGGGATCGAACTTTTCCCCTCGCGCACGTTCAAGGAAGTTGAAGCGACTGATGGGCACGTGCGTGGGTTGCGGTGCGTGGAGATCGACTTCCGGGGCTTCGTCGATGGACGGCCCGATTTCGACGAAATACCGGGGACCGAGACAATCATCGAGGCCGACGTGGTGATCTTCGCCATCGGGCAGCGGCCTGACGTGGCCTGCTTGCCCGACGAGGCGAAGATACGCGGGCGCTGGGCGGCGGCCGACGACGTGACGTTGGCGACCGGCGTGCCGGGGCTCTTCGCCGGCGGTGACGTGATGACGGGCACACGCTTCGTGGTGGACGCCATCGCCGCAGGTCACAGGGCCGCCCGGTCCATCGACGCCTATCTACGCGGTGAAGATTTGCCGGAACCGGAGCCCGAGCTCGAAGTCGCCGAGCTGACCGAGGAGGAGGCCCGGTCGAAGGTGGCCCGGGGCGAGGCGGCGGCTGAGGCGCGTCACGAGGTGGCGAAGCTCCCGGTCGAGGAGCGATTGCAACCGGCCGGCGACGGCCGGCGCTTCCGCGAGGTCTACCCGACCTTTACCGTGGAAGAGGCCCAGGCGGAGGCGGCCCGCTGCCTGACCTGTGGCATCTGCTCCGAGTGTCTCCAGTGCGTCTACGCCTGCCAGAAGCTCTGCATCGACCACGATATGCAGGACGAGGTGATCGATTTGAATATCGGCGCCGTCGTGCTGGTGCCGGGGCTGGAGACGGTGCCGGGCGACATCCGGCCCGAGTTCGGCTATGGGCGGGTGGACAACGTGGTGACCAGCATCGAGTTCGAGCGCATGCTCTCGGCCTCCGGACCGTGGGGTGGGGTGGTGCAGCGCCCCTCCGACGGGCGGCATCCGCACCGGATCGCCTTTATCCAGTGCGTCGGCTCCCGTGACCTGGCCTGTGACCAGGGCTATTGTTCGGCCGTCTGTTGTATGTACGCGACCAAGGAGGCGTTGATCGCCCAGGAGCACGATCCCAACGTCGAGGCGTCGATCTTCTACATGGACGTGCGCTCCTTCGGCAAGGGCTTCGAGCGCTACATCAACCGGGCCAAGGATGAGTACGGCGTGCGCTTCGTGCGCAGCATGGTCTCCACGGTCACCGAGGTGCCCGGGACCGGCGACGTGCGGGTGCGCTACGCCACCGACGATGGGAAGAACGTCGAGGAAGTGTTCGACATGCTCGTCCTTTCCGTCGGGTTGTGCCCGCCGGCGGGGACGCGAGAACTGGCGGAACGGCTGGGGGTGCAGTTGAACGCCTATGGGTTCGCCGAACCGGCGGCCTATCGACCGGGCCAGACGACGCGACCGGGCATCTTCGTCGCCGGCGCGTTTAGCGAGCCCAAGGACATCCCCGAGACGGTGATCGAGGCCTCCTGCGTGGCGGCCCAGGCGTCAGCGTTGCTGGCGTCGGCGCGGCACACGATGACGGTGGAGCCGGAATGGCCAGAGGAGCGGGACGTGAGCGACGAGTGGCCCCGGGTGGGCGTCTTCGTCTGCCATTGCGGGATCAACATCGGCTCGGTGGTGGACGTACCCGAGGTGGTCGAGTACGTCGCCGGCCTGCGAGACGTGGCGTACGTCGAACGTAATCTCTATACTTGTTCCCAGGACACGCAGGAGCGCATCCGGGAGCAGATCATCGAGCACGATCTGAATCGCGTCGTGGTGGCCTCTTGCACGCCCCGCACCCACGAGCCGTTGTTCCAGGAGACGCTGCGTGCGGCTGGGCTGAATCCGCACCTGTTCCAGATGACCAACATCCGGGAGCAGGATTCCTGGGTGCATCGCAACGATCCCCAGCGGGCGACGGATAAGGCCAAGGACCTGGTCCGCATGGCGGTCGCCAAGGCGCGCCGCTTGCACGCCATCGACCGCTCGACCTTCGAGGTCAGCCATGAGGCATTGGTCATCGGGGGCGGGCTGGGCGGTATGACGGCGGCCCTGTCCATCGCCGAGCAGGGTTTCCGGGTGACGTTGATCGAGCGGGAGGCGGAACTGGGCGGCAACTTGCAGCACATCTACACCCCGCTGCCCGATGGCGCCGATCCGCAGGTACTCCTGCAGCAGACAATTGAGTCTGTGCGGGACAACCCGCGCATCTCGGTGCGGACCGAGGCCGAGGTGACCGACATCGGCGGGTACCTGGGCCAGTACAGCACGATGCTTCGGTTGGCCGACGGCAGCCAGGAGGAGATCCATCACGGCGTCATCGTCGTGGCGACCGGCGCGCAGGAGATCACGCCCCGGGAATACCGCTACAGCGAGGACGAACGCGTCGTCACCCAGCGCGAGTTGGAACAGATGCTGACCCAGCCCACCGATTTACCAATACACCAATCTAGCAATATACCAATATCCCAATCTACCGATAAACCAACCAGCGTCGTGATGATCCAATGCGTCGGTTCCCGCGACGACGAACACCCCTACTGCTCCCGCATCTGCTGCACCGAGGCGATCAAGAACGCGCTGACGATCAAAGAGCGGAGTCCGGAGACCGACGTCTACGTCCTCTACCGGGACATCCGGACCTTTGGGTTCAAGGAGCGCTACTATCGCGAGGCCCGGCGCTCGGGCGTCGTCTTCCTCCAGTACGATGCAGACGAGAAGCCCGAGGTGCGGAGCGGCGAGGATGGGTTGGCAGTCGATGTGGTGGTACAGCCGGAGGGCGAGCGCTTCACGCTGGATGCCGGGCTGGTGGTCCTCAGCGCCGGGATCGAGCCGAACGCCGATAACGAGCCGTTGGCGCAACTGCTCAAGGTACCCTTGAACGAGGACAGGTTCTTCCTGGAGGCCCACGTGAAGCTCAGACCGCTGGAGTTCGCCGCCGATGGGGTGTACCTGTGCGGGCTGGCCCACTCGCCGCGTTTTCTGGATGAGACCATCGCCCAGGCGCAGGGCGCGGCGGTGCAGGCGGTCCGGTTATTGGCCCGGGACGAGTTGGAGGCCACGTCTATCGTCGCCACCGTCGATCCCGAACTCTGCGCGGCCTGCGGGTCGTGCGTCGAGGTGTGCCCTTATGGCGCGCGCATACTGGAGCCCGGGATGCACTACGCCGAGGTGATCGACGTGCTGTGCCAGGGTTGTGGCGCGTGTATCGTCAGTTGCCCGAACAAGGCCTGTTATCAAAAAGGATTCGAGCCCATACAGATGTACGAGATGTTGGACGAGGTCATGGCATGATCGATGAGTTAACAGAGCAAGGGGACGAGGTCTTGACAGATAAAACAATGGAACAATCGCTGCTTGATGGGAATGATGGTCATGGAGATAGCGTGGGCGCGGTACTCGTCGTCGGGGCGGGCATCGGCGGCATGCAGGCGTCGCTCGACCTGGCCGAGGCCGGGCTGAAGGTCTATTTATTGGATAAAAGCCCTGCCATTGGCGGCGTGATGGCGCAACTGGATAAGACGTTCCCGACCAACGATTGCGCGATGTGCATCCTGGCGCCCAAGTTGGTCGAGTGCGGTCGGCACCGCAACATCGAGGTGATGACCTACGCCGAACTGGACACCATCGACGGGGAGCCGGGGAATTTCACGGTGCGCGTGCGCCAGCATCCGCGCTACGTGAACGTGGACGAGTGCACCGGCTGCGGCGACTGCGCCGACGTCTGCCCCATCCACCGGCCCGACCAGTTCAACGTGGGCCTTTCCGGGCGGCGGGCGATCTACAGGCTCTATCCGCAGGCGATCCCCAACGCCTACGTCATCGAGAAGCAAGGGACGGCGCCCTGTCGCGACGCCTGCCCCGCCGGTCAGCGGGCCCAGGGCTACATCGCCCTGATCAACGAGGGCCGCTACGAGGACGCGATGCGCGTCATCAAGGAGGACAATCCCTTCCCGGCGATCTGCGGGCGTATTTGCAATCGCCGCTGCGAGGAGGCGTGCAGCCGGGGCAAGTGGGACGAGCCGGTCAACATCCGGGCGCTCAAGCGCTTTGTCACCGACACGGTCTACGCCCAGCCGCGCGTGGCGCCGGAACCGGCCGAACGCAGATACGAGCAGCGGGTAGCCGTTATTGGCGCGGGCCCTTGCGGGCTCACGGCGGCCCAGGACCTGTGCCGGATGGGCTACGGCGTGGACGTGTTCGAGGCGCTGCCCGTGGCCGGGGGCATGCTCCGGGTGGGCGTGCCCGAGTACCGGTTGCCGTCCGACGTCATCGACCGGGAGGTGCAGGACATCGTCGACCTGGGTGTGGATTTGCACCTGAACGCCCGCGTGGATGACCTGGACGCGCTCTTCGACCAGGGGTTCGAGGCGGTGCTCGTCGCTGTGGGCGCCCACGAGGGGATATGCCTGCCCATCCCGGGGGCCGACCTGGACGGCGTGATGATCAACACGACCTTCCTGCGCGACGTGCGGCTCTCGCAGTGTGACGATGACCATAGCGCCCCGGAATTGGGGGAGAAAGTGGCCGTCATCGGGGCCGGAGACGTGGCGATGGACGTGGCGCGGACTGCCGTGCGGATGGGCTCCGAGGTGCGCGTCTTCTATCGCCGCACGCCCGAGGAGGCGACGGCCGATCGCGAGGAATTGCACCACGCCCAGGAGGAGGGCGTCGTCTTCCATTGGCAGACCAACCCCATCGAGGTGGTGGGCGAGGACGGGCGGATGAAGGGTCTCAAGCTGGTGCGCACCGAGCAGGGCCCCCCCGACGAATCGGGGCGCCGCCGGCCGGTGCCGGTCGAGGGTTCGGAGTTCTTCGTGCCCTGCGACAACGTGATTTTCTCGGTGGGCCAGCAGGCCGGGTTAGACTTCATCTCTGAAGAGACAGCGGTCGAGGTGACCAAGTGGCGCACCGTCGCGACCGACGAGGCGACGTGTGCTGCCAGCCGGCCCGGCGTCTTCGCGGCGGGCGACGCCGTCACCGGCACCGCCTTCGTCATCGACGCCGTGGCGGACGGTCACCGGGCGGCCGACTCGATCCACACCTACCTGCAAGAAGGCACTCTTCCCTCCACGACCGAGCAGGAGGGACTGCAGGAGGACCAAGTCGTCGACCTTTCCCCAGAAGAAGTCACTGCCCGTATGGCCCAGGGCGACGCATCATCCCAATCTCGGGTGCCGCTGGAGACGTTGCCGATGGAAGCGCGTCTCTCGACCTTCGGCGAGGTGATGGGCGGCTACACCGAGGAACAGGCGCGGGCCGAGGCGGCGCGGTGCCTGGCCTGCGGCGTGTGTTCCGAGTGCTTGCAGTGCGTCTACGCCTGCCAGAAGGACTGCATCGATCACGAGATGGGTGAGGAATTGATCGACCTCCAGGTGGGCGCCGTCATCCTGACACCGGGCCTGGACACGGTCGAAGGCGACATCCGGCCCGAGTTTGGCTACGGGCGGCTGGACAACGTGGTCACCAGTATCGAGTTCGAGCGTATGCTCTCGGCCTCGGGGCCGTGGGGCGGCGAGGTACAGCGTCCCTCCGACGGCGCGCACCCGCGCAAGGTGGCCTTCATCCAGTGCGTGGGCTCCCGCGACCCGGCCTGCGAGCAGGGGTATTGCTCGGCCGTCTGCTGTATGTACGCGACCAAGGAGGCCGTGATCGCCAGGGAGCACGATCCCAACGTCGAGCCGAGCATTTTCTACATGGACGTGCGTTCCTTCGGCAAGGGCTTCGAGCGCTACATCAACCGGGCCGAGGATGAGTACGGCGTGCGCTTTGTGCGGAGCATGGTCTCCACGGTCACCGAGGTGCCGGGGACGGGCGACCTGCGGGTGCGGTACGCCACCGACGATGGGGATAACGTCGAGGAGACATTCGACCTGGTGGTGCTCTCGGTGGGCTTGCGCCCGCCGGCGGGCTCGCGGGAGCTGGCGGACCGGTTGGGTATCGCGTTGAACGAATACGGGTTCGCGCGCACGCCGACCTACCTGCCCGCCCAGACGGTGCGGCCCAGCGGCTCTTTGGCCGGTGGCATCTTCGTCGCGGGGCCGTTCAGCGAGCCCAAGGACATCCCGGAGACGGTGATTGAGGCCTCTTGCGCGGCGGCCCAGGCGTCGGCGTTGCTGGCGTCAGGGCGCGGCTCGATGGTGGAGGAGATCGCCTATCCGCCGGAGCGGGACGTGAGCGAGGAAGCGCCCCGGGTGGGCGTCTTCGTCTGCCATTGCGGGATCAACATCGGCGGCGTGGTCGACGTGCCGGAGGTGGCCGAGTACATCTCTCGCTTGCCCGACGTGGTGTATACCGATCACAATCTCTACACCTGTTCCCAGGATACCCAGGAGCGGATCCGGGAGCAGATCGAGGCCCACGACCTGAACCGGGTGGTGGTGGCCTCGTGCACGCCGCGCACCCACGAGCCGCTGTTCCAGGAGACGCTCCGGAGCGCGGGCCTGAACCGGCACCTGTTCCAGATGACCAACATCCGGGAGCAGGTCTCCTGGGTGCACCGGGCCGATCCCCAGGTGGCGACGGAGAAGGCGAAGGAATTGACCAAGATGGCGGTGGCGAAGGCGCGCAATTTGCAGCCGATCCCCCACCGGACCTTCGAGGTCAATCACCACGCCGTGCTCGTTGGCGGGGGGGTGGCGGGCTTGACGGCGGCCCTCTCCATCGCCCGGCAGGGCTTCGGGGTGACGTTGGTCGAGCGGGAGGAGACGCTGGGCGGCAACCTGCAGCACATCTACACGCCGCTGCCCGATGGCGCCGATCCGCAGGTGCTCCTGCAGCAGACGATCGACGCCGTCTCGGCCGATCCACGCATCTCGGTGCGCACCGGCACGGAGATCGTGGACGTCAGCGGGTACGTGGGCCAGTACCGGACCTTGATTCGGAAGGTTGGTGGCGAGGGCAACGGTCACGCTCAAGAGATCGAGCACGGCGCCATCGTCGTGGCGACCGGCGCACAGGAGATCACGCCCCAGGAATACCGGTACGGCGAGGACGAACGCATCATCACCCAGCGCGAACTGGAACAGACGCTGGCCCAATCACCCGATCTACCAATACACCAGTCTACCGATCTACCAATACACCAGTCTACCGATCTACCAATACACCAGTCTACCGGTTTACCAATATACCAATCTACCAATATACCGGGCAGCGTGGTGATGATCCAATGCGTCGGCTCCCGCGACGACGAACATCCCTACTGCTCCCGCATCTGCTGCACCGAGGCGATCAAGAACGCGCTGACGATCAAGGAGCGGAGCCCGGAGACCGACGTCTATATCCTCTATCGGGATATCCGGACGTTTGGCTTCAAGGAGCAGTACTATCATGAGGCCCGGCAGGCGGGCGTCGTCTTCCTACAGTATGATGCGGACGAGAAGCCCGAGGTACGGAGCTGTGAGGACGGATTGGCCGTCGACGTGGTGGTGCAGCCGGAGGGCGAGCGCTTCACGCTGGACGCCGGGCTGGTGGTCCTCAGTGCCGGGATCGAGCCCCGGGCGGACAACGACGCGCTGGCGAAGTTGCTCAAGGTGCCGCTGAACGAGGATGGCTTCTTCCTGGAGGCCCACGTCAAGCTGAGACCGTTGGACTTCGCGGCCGACGGGGTCTACCTGTGTGGTATGGCGCACTCGCCGCGCTTCCTGGATGAGACCATCGCCCAGGCGGAGGGGGCGGCGATGCGGGCAGTCACGTTGCTTTCGAAGGTGGAGCTGGAGGCGACGCCCATCACGGCCCGGGTCGATCCGCTGCTGTGTTCCAATTGCGGGCAGTGCATCGAGGTCTGCCCCTACGACGCACGGGTCGTGCTGGAGACGCCCCCGCTGCCGCTGCCACTGGAAGTGCAGGGTGGGACCACGCGGGAGTACGTGCAGGTGATCGACGTGCTGTGCCAGGGCTGCGGGGCGTGTGTCTCCGTCTGCCCGAACAAGGCCAGCCAGCAGAAGGGTTTTGAAATGACACAGATCCACCGGATGCTGGACGTGGTCACGGTGGGATAGGAGGATGACCTGGATATGCTCAAAGAGGAGATCAAAGAGGAGATGCCGGAGTGGTTGGCGACCTTGGAACGTTACGACGATCCATCCATTACGGATATGGGTGAGGTATGGGGATTGGACATTATCCTTTAACGTGTTTGTGGTTGGAAAGGGATGAAAGCTATGCTTCAAGATAGACCAGCTGCTCTCGTCATCGGAGGAGGGATCGCCGGGATTCAGGCGGCGCTGGATATCGCCGATGCCGGTTTCCCCGTCTACCTGGTCGAGAGGGAGCCCTCTATCGGGGGGCGCATGGCCCAATTGGATAAAACCTTCCCGACGTTGGATTGCTCGTCCTGTATCCTGACGCCGAAGATGGTGGACGTCGGGCGCCATCCGAACATCGAGTTGATGACCTATGCCGAGGTGGATGGTGTCGAGCAGGAGAATGGAGGCGAGTCGTTCCGCGTGCGGGTGCGGCAGAAGCCGCGTTACGTGGACGTGGAGACGTGCACGGGGTGCGGCTCGTGCGCCGAGGCGTGCCGGATGAAGGGCCGTATCGACAGTGATTTTGACGAGGGTATCTCCCAACGTTCGTCCATCTACGTCCCGTTCCCGCAGGCGGTGCCGCTCAAGTACACGATCGATCCGGACGCCTGCCTTTACCTGACGCGGGGCACGTGCGGCAAGACCTTCAAGTGCAAGGACGCCTGCCCGGCCGGGGCGATCGATTTCGAGCAGGAGGAGACGTTCGTGGACCTGGCGGTGGAGGCCATTATCGTCGCCACCGGCTTCGACCTGATGGCGCCCGCGCTCAAGCCGGAGTTTGGCTACGGCGTCTACCCGGAGGTGATGACGGGGATCGAGTTCGAGCGCTTGTCGTCCGCCTCGGGGCCGACGAAGGGGAAGATCCTCGTCGACGGCAAGGAGCCGCAGGACGTGGTGTTCATCAAGTGCGTCGGTTCTCGCGATCCTCACACAGGCGTGCCCTACTGCTCGCGCGTTTGCTGCATGTACACGGCGAAACACGCCCACCTGGTGCGGGATAAAATCCCTGATGCCAACATCACGGTGTTTTACATGGACGTGCGGGCCTTCGGCAAGGGGTACGAGGAATTTTACGACCGGGTGAAGCACGAGCGCGTGCTCTACCGGCGCGGGGAACCGTCGGAGGTCTATCGCCAGGGAGATAAACTGCTCGTGTTGGCCGAGGATACGATGCTGGGTGAGCCGGTCGAGGTCGAGGCGGACCTGGTGGTCCTGGCGACGGCCATCGTCCCCCGGACCGACACGGCGGAAACGGCGTCACTGTTCGCGCCCCTGGACGGGGAACCGCTGGCCTGTTCCCCCGATGGGTTTTTCCAGGAGGCTCACGCCAAGCTGCGCCCCGTCGATACGAACCTGGATGGCGTCTTCATGGCCGGCTGTTGCCAGAGTCCCAAGGACATCCCGGACACGGTGGGACAGGCGAAGGCGGCGGCGGCCTCGGCTTTGAAAGTGTTGGCCCGGCGGTGTGCTGACGGGTGTGTTTCAAATGCTTTGGGGCACGGTCAGGAGACCGGCCCCAGCGGGCAAAAATGGCGCTCTGGCCGGTCTCCCGACCGTGCCAGTATAGTTCTCAAATGAAATGAAACACACCCCGTGCTGACCGGCAGCCTTCAGCCTTGAGTGAAGGAAGCGAAGGAAGCGCAGCGACTGAAGCGGCGTCGGCGTAAAGAGTGGAGGAATGAGATGGCGTTGAAAACGAAAACGATGACGGAAAGCCTGGAGCTCTTCGGGTGCATCCAATGTGGCAAATGCACCGGCGGTTGCCCGGTGGCCCGCAAGACGGTACTGAACGTCCGCAACATGATCTACCGGATGCTGGTGAAACCGGAGATGAAGGTCGAGGCCCACGAAGAGTTGTGGGACTGCACCAGTTGTTTCACCTGCGTCGAGCGGTGTCCCAAGGACGTACAACCGGCCGAGTTGATCATCGCGCTGCGGGGCGAGTTGGTGGAGAGCGGGCGCATTCCGGAGACCATCGGGGCCGCGCTGATGGGCACTTTCCGCCAGGGCAATCCCTCCGGTATGGCGCGGGAGGATCGCGCGGCCTGGGCGGATGGGGCGCCGGCCAAGAATGCGCTGGCGGCGGCGGATAGCGATCCGTGCGAGTGGCTTTACTACGTGGGCTGCACGCCGTCCTACGACATGCGCGCGCAACCGGTCACCCGGGCGTTGGTGAGGGCGTTCGCGACCGCCGGGCTCAATTTCGGCACCCTGGACACCGAGGAAAGTTGTTGCGGCAACGAGATCCGGCGCCTGGGGGAGGTGGGGCTGTTCGAGATGTTGGTCGAGGAGAACAGCGAGATCTTCCGCAGCACGGGGGCGAAGCGGATGGTGACGACGTCGCCGCACTGTTTCAACACCTTCAAAAACGAGTATGGCCTGGACGTGGCCGACGGACAATCGATGGAGGTCTGGCACTACACGCAGTTGGTGGCCCGATTGATCGCGGAGGGGCGGTTGGCGCTGCCCAACGAGGTCACCGTGGATGGTTGCCCGGTGAAGGTGACCTATCACGACCCGTGCTTCCTGGGCAAGCAGAATCACGTCTACGACGAGCCCCGCGCTATACTCAAGGCCATCCCCGGCGTCGAATTGGTGGAGATGGACCGGAGCCGCGAGCGGAGCCTGTGCTGCGAGGGCGGCGGCGGGCGCATGTGGGCCGAGGGGACGAACCTGGAGGAGCGGTTGGCCTTCCAGCGGGTGCATGAGGCCGCCGAGACCGGGGCCGATATTTTGGCCGTGGCCTGTCCCTTCTGCTTGCTGACGCTGGAGGATGCGGTCAAGGTACAGAAGCTGGACGATCCCGAACAAAACGACGGCCGGACGCTGCGGGTGATGGACATCATGGAGTTGGTCAATCAGGCTTTGGGTGAGGGGTAGTGATGGAAGAACAACCTCGAATTGGCGTGTACATCTGCCATTGTGGCGTGAATATCTCCGCCACCGTGGACGTGGAGCGAGTGGCCGAGTTCGCATCCACCTTACCTGGTGTCGCCGTCGCCCGCGATTATCTCTACATGTGCTC
>DSAR01000015.1 GCA_011046405.1 Chloroflexota bacterium
AGTTCTCCTCCTTAATGCTATTGGAATTCCTCTACCCACACTTTAGCATTTTTTAGTGTATTGTCAAATAGTCATTTAGGGGGGCGGACTGGGTCCCCGCGGCAGTGCCGCAAAAGACAACCTTCAGATTGAATCCGAGTACGTCCGGCAAGATAGTCGCCTTTTGGAAGGCGGTGAACGGACCCCGGCTACGCCCCATCCACCCGCAAATACGTCACCTCGAACGCCTTGACCGCCCGCTGTTCCTGCACCCGGTTCGCCAGGGCGAAGGCGTCGTTCATCTCGTACCTTTGGAAAATGTCCAGGCCGCGATCGAGCAGAATCTTCCACCCCGTATCGGTGACGATGTGCCGCGCGTGCAAGGCCCCCGTCTCGTCATACTCCCACGTGAAATGGACCCCCGCCGTCGCCGCTGCCGCCTGCATCTGCTGCAGGTATTCTTCTTGTTGCTCCTCCCCGAACTCGTCCCGCACCGTCACCAGGTGGACGCTGACCTCCTCCCCCGTCTCCTTGACCCGCGCCACCGTCTCTAGCAGTTCCATCAGGTTGCGAGCCTGGAAGAAAAGCCGGATGTAAGGATCGGTGACGACGATCTCGCCCGCGCCCTTCAGGTAGGGACCGAATAAACCGTCGAAAGAAACCCCCCGCTCGTTCTCCTCAAAGGTCAAGTGTTGTGCCTGACGCTCATCTTCCCCACCCGGCGAGGCGGCCTCCCAATCTGCCAGAATGTCCTCCCCGGCGTCCTCATCACCGCCGGCGCCGTAATATCGCGGATAGGTTTTCTCCTCCAGCGTCTGGACGCGGCGGACCTGACCGCTCTCCACATCCGTATAGGCAAAGTCGACCTCGGCATAGGTCGGGTCAATCCGCATCAACTGATCCTTGACCCGCTTCCGGCCCTCGATGGCGAACCGTAGGATCTCCTCGATCTCCTCGTGGGTGGCCTCCTGGTGCGGGTAGATCAGCTTCATCAGGCCAGAGAAGGTCTTTTGGATGCCGGTCCGATCGCGGGTGGAGAGGTCGCTCATCAGCCGCAAGTGATCGGCGTAATAGTGCGAATAGTCGTAATCCCGCAGGTGGCGCAGGATCTCGGCCAGGTAGTCGACGACGAAGCCATAACCATCGCTAAACATCTCGCTGCGGATGATGTCGATCTCCCAGCCAGGGACGTAAAAGTGAAGCCGGTCGAGGAAAGCCGAGTCGTAGTACTTGTCCGGCAACGGCACGAAGAGGTCACTGTGGCGCAGCATGTAGGGCAGCGTGTGCTGGGTGTTGCCGACAAAGGCCATGCTCGCTTCCGCGCCCAGCGTCTCGATGCCGCGAGAGAAGGACTTGTTCGCCATATAGTTCTTGAGGATGTCGACCAGGGCCTTGTCGACCCGCTTCCTGCCCGCGAACTCGTCGAAGGCGACGACGTCCCAGAAACCGACCAGCCCGATCCGGCCGGTGGCGTTGTTGACGAACAGCTTGGGCACGGTCACCTCGCCGCCCGAGATGAGGATACCGTGGGGCGAGAACTCGGTGTAGATGTGGCTCTTCCCCGTCCCCTTCGGGCCTAACTCGATCAGGTTATAGTTCCGCTCGCAGTAAGGCACCAGCCGCACCAGCTGCAGCAGCTTGCTCCGCCGCCCAAAGAGTGCCGGGTTGAAGCCGATGCTCTGCATCAACAGGTCGATCCACTCGTCGGTGGTGAAGGCGCGCCGCGCCTCCAGATACTGCTCAAAGTCGAAGCGCGAGAGCTGGATCGGCTTGAGCGATTCGAGGATCCAGGGGACGGCGTCACCCTCTTCGTAGAACTGGTACTCCAGGTCGGCGATGCACCAGACGCCGCTCACCAGCAGCTTGGGATTCCGCTTGATGGTGTCGACGTCGACCAGGACCTGCCGGATGCCCAGGTTGGCAAACGTCGCCTCGTAGACGTCTCGCTTCTCGTTCAGGTCGGCGCTGACCTTGTCGATGACCTTGTGTCGCCCGCGCTCGCGAATGGTGGAGCGGACCAGGCCTGCCTCGCTGCGGTGGACATAGTGCTGGCGCAGGATCTCTTTGACTGTCTCGACGCCGGACTGGATGCTCGCCTCGTCGGAGGTGGCGCAGTACTGGCCCAGCAGATACTCCAGGACGTAGGAGGGCACGATGGCGTTCCCCTTGACCTGCTTGACCAGGTCCTTGCGCACCACCATCCCCGGAAACTGCTCGTTGATTTTTCGGTCGAGTTCGTTCATTGGTTCTCCAGTTGTCAGTGGACAGTTGCCAGTACTGAACACTGCTCACTGTCCACTAAAAGTCAAAGTCGCTGGTAAACGCCCGCCGCAGGATGTAGCGCACCGTCTTCACCTCCCGATAATGCGACGTCCCCTCCACCTGCTCGTCCAGGCGCAGGAGCACCTCCTGCTGGTTGGCCGCGTCCGCCTTCTGCGTGAGGATAAAGCGCACGGGCATCTCCCGCTCCCGCGGATTCTCGGACGCCAGGTCGAACAGCAGCTCGTGGCGGTCAGAGATCAGGACGCCCCCCTGGGTATAGATCCCCGCCCGCAAGCGCCGCGGCTGGACTTTTTCCGTCGCCGCTTCGGTCTGGTAGAAGGTGACGCTCAACTGGCCGGACGTGATCACCGAGGACCCGGTGCGCAGGATGTCGACGCCCACCTGGCGGATGTCGCTCTCCCGCTTCTTGTTGATCTTGAGCACCGGGATGACGACCTCTTGCAAGGACGCGCCGCCGTGGACGTAGCGGCTGCCCGCCCCGCTGACCCGCAGCCGGTTGATCGACTTGGGGATCAGCATCTCGACGTCGCCCTCCAGGCCCATCTGTGCCGCGGTGAAGCGCTTAAAGCTGCTCGTCTCCCGCAGCCCCCGCCCCAGGACGAAACGCCGGTTGCGCCGGCCGATCTCGGCCCCCGCCGGATCCTGTCCCGCAAAGTCGCTCTCGTCCAGCGCCTGGTTCTGGTAGATGAAGCCGTGGTCGGAGGTGACCAGCATGTTGTTGGCGTTGGCGTTGGCCAGCTTTTTGATGATGCGGACGAGCTCCTCCAGCGTGGCCTCGGCCGCGTCAAAGACCCGCTCCTCCGAATCCCGCTTGTCGCCCACGGCGTCGATGCGGTTGTGGTAGACATAGACCACGTCGTGCTCACGGGTCAGGGCGCGGCTCTCGTCGCGGTTCATCGCCAGCAGCTCCTCGGCCCGCACGGCGGTAGCCCGGCCGGGGAGCGCCCTATCCAGGATCTTTTTCCGGTTCGCGGTTCCCGCCGAGCTCTCCCCATCGACCAACACTGTCGAATAATCGCTTGCGATCTCCATCCGCTCGTGGGGCAGGAGCGCGGCCATCCCAAGCTGCGTGTAGCTGGGTAGGAGCGTCAGCGCCGGTTCGATCTCCGCGTCGTACCGGTCCTCCTGGCGCACCAGGCGCAGCAGCTCCTCGCCGATCTCGTAGCGCAGGCCGTCAGAGATGACGACAAAGACCTTGTTCTCCCGCGCCAGGAACGGCGCGACGAGCCGCTCAAAGAACCTCTGTTGCGGCAGCACCGGCCGCGCGTCCCACGTCTCCAGCTCGTCGACCACGATCTGCCACTGGTTGTTGACCTTGAGCAGGTAGGCGTTCGTGTACTTGTTCTCCACGATCTGCGCCAGGGCGTCGAAGAGCGTCGTCTGGCCCGACCGGCGGATGTGGGTGATGAACTTGCGATACCGCTGGTCGAGCTGCGACCAGACGCGGGCGTACTGCTCGACGACGGGGGCGACCTCGCCGCGGGCGACGGCGCGCACCGTCAGGTCGACGCGGTCGAGGGTCTCCAGGAACGCGGCGGCCTCTTCTACGGCGGCGTACTCGGCCCGGTAGGCGTCGTACCAGTGGCTGCGCCGCCGCTGGCGGATCAGCTTCTCCACCTCGCTCCCCGATATCGTCCGCTGGGCCACGTCGCGCACCAGGTCGCTGAGGATCTTGCGGTCGGCCAGCTCAAAGGTCTCCACGGCGAGCAGGGTGCGGTAGTCGCGCTCCTGCAGGTCTTGCTCGACGTTGAGAATGTCGGCGCAGTCGGCCGACAGGGTGGCGAACGCCTCTTGGTAGCGGACGCTGTCTTTCCACTGCTTGAGGAAGACAAGGGCGTCGCTGTTGAGCCGGGCCGCTTCGCCAACGCCCATCGCGTAGCAGGATTGGAAGAGGGTGATGGCGAAATCGCGCAGGCCGGGCGACTCGGAGGTGTAACCGTAGGCGCGCTCCAGTTGCTCCCACAGGAATCCGGACAGGCCGCTCCGTTCGATCAGCCGCAGCCTCTCGGTCCGCTCCCCGGCCAGCTCGTCGAGCAGGTTCTTCAGGATGTCGTCGAGGCGCGGTTCGGCCCGGGCGCAGACGGCGACCATCTTGAGATGCACCTGGCGCGGGGTGTCGTCTTTCTTGAGCAGCTCCTTCAGCGCCTCGCGCCGGCGCGCGGCCTGGAAGAACTCGGTGTGCGGCGCCACGACGTCGGTGAACTCCAGCCCCAGGCCGATCTCGCTCAGCCAGAGGGAGACCTGGTCGGCGCGGAACTCGCCGTGGGCGAGCTGGACGTCGAGCAGCCAGTTCTCCAGGTCGGGCGGAGGTGGCCCTTCGTGGTAGAGGAGGAATTTGTGATCCGGCTGCTGGCGCAGGATGCGGTGCTTGACGCCAAACTCGTTGTTCTCCAGGGCGATCTTTTCCACGCCGGGCAGCGCCAGCGCGTCGAATTCGTGGGCCAGCTCACGCTTGACGTCGTACCAGAAGACGATGCGGTGGCGATCAAAGATGCGGGTTAAGGCTTGTTCGATTTCGGTCATTTTATCTACGCTTTCCGCAGCAATGTTTATATTTCCTCCCACTTCCGCAGGGACAAGGCTCATTCCTGCCTATTTTCCTCTCTTGTCGCACCTGCGTTCCTGGTTCGTCTTCGTCTACCGTTTCCTTGAACATCCGGTAATGTCTCTTCAATCGAGACACGTACGCCTCATCCTCCAGAACCAACTCGATTTTCTCCAGCAACTTTGGCGCTAATTCCGACTGTGGACTGCCGAGGTTCAGAGCTGGTCCTTTCAAATCGTCTATGATCTTTTCATCATCGTCTCCGAACCACTCGCGATAGAACGCTCGGCTCTCCCAGCCATAAGCTATGACCGCCACAATCTCTTTTCTTTTTTCCGAAAACAGATTGAAGAATACTCGACGACAATCACAGTTGGGCTCGTTGCAATACAATTCGATTAGCGCATATGTGTCGTCTGACAGCTCCGGGTCATTCATAAACATGACTGTCCGGGTTTCTTTCTCGGCTATTTCTGGAAATCGTTCGTAAAAAGGCTCATAAGGCATACTATGTACTCCTCGTTTCTTGCCCGGCGATTGAAATCGCAGCAACGGCTGCAAAGTCCCCCTACGGGGACTTTCCACTCAACCCGCTGACGCGAGCCAGCGCCTTGCCCAGCTTGTTGTAATTCACCAACACCCCATCATCCAGGTCGATCTGCACCTGGCGCGTGGCGAGGGGGAAGAGCACCTGGTCCTCGTACTCGCGCAGTTCGTTCAGCACCTTGTCGATGCGGGCGATCTCCTTCACCGCCTGCGTCTTGTCCCGCGGCGCCGTCTCCGCGCTGCGCTCGACGTACGCCAGGTGACTCCGGCGCGCCTGCAGCTTGGTGCGGAACTCGCGCAGGTAGTCGTTGAGCACGATGCTGACCGTGTCCGGGCGGTAGCGGTGCAGGTAGACCAGGGCGTTGAAGCTGCCGTTGGGACTCGAAAAGAGCCAGTAGATCGGCCGCTTGCTGTAGGTGCGGACGTGGTCGGCGTAGAAATTGCGCAAAAAGTAGCCGCGCACGTCGCGGCCGAGGGCCAGCTCGAGGAAGGCCAGGTTCTCCTCATAGTGCGCCGCGCCAAAGGTGACGCGCAGGAACGTCTTGAACCGCTCCGTGATGTCGTCCGCAAACCAATCCCCGTCCAATATGGGGATCACGTTGTCCTCGTCGGGCATAAAGGTCGGATCGGGGACCTGGCGCAGGTAGTCCTCCAGCGTCTCGCCCTGGTTGGCCAGGATCAGGCCCGGCTTGTCGAGCGAGTAGCGGCCGAACATGCAGCCGACGGCGTAGGAGATGAACTCTTTCATCGTGTCTTCCAGGAGGCGCTGCTCCAGCCCCAGCCGGTCCTCCTCGGGCATGTCGGGCGCCAGGTCGAGGGAGATCTGGGCCAACCGCTCGCCGGTCTGGGGGAAGCGTTCGCAGAGGGCGACCCAGTTGCGGCTCTTGAGGCTGCTGCTGCCGTACCGGTAGTGCGGGTTGCAGGTGAGGGTGACCTCGCTGAGGGGGACCTCGGGGCTGAGCTCGCCTTCCAGGCCGTAGGCTTGGATGAAGAGGCGGTTGTTTTCTTCTTCGAGGCGTTGCATCTCAGCGGTCGTCGCACGCCAGCGGGCGCGGAGATCGAGATAGGCGGCGGGCAGGGCGGCGGGTTCCTCGGCGCGGGCGTCGAGCAGGGGCAGGGTAGTGAAGTCCCAGGAGGTTTCGTAGGCGTCCCAATCATGTTTCGATATGGCAACACATTCCTCTGTGCAAAGATTGTGAAAGACGTTTTCGTCAAAGTAAAAAGGTATCTTGGCAATATCACCACTTGTAAAGCTCAATGTTGGCGCGAGAATTTGAAGGAATGCATTTGAGAGAGTCGAGCATAGAAGTCCTAGTGCATACTGAATATTGGCCTCGGTCGAAAAACCGCTTCGCCCCGTATCATCAAAAAGAAACCCTTTGGGTCGCCAACGTGCAGCAAACTTGCCTGAGCTGATTTTTGTCCAGGTAATTCCATCTCTGAAATAATAGGTTTCATTTCTCACAGCGGAGGATTTGTGTTTTCTGATTGCCGCCCCGTTCTTATACCAGTTAACAACTCTTTCATGATTTCCATACCATTTGCGAAATTGCCCCCCGCTGTGGCAAGGATACCAAGTAATTCCATTGTCTATAGTTTGCTCTAGAGTAGCCGTCTCAAAACTAGTGTTTTGTATCTCAACTTCACTCCAAAGGCGTTGAAAAAGTGTGTTATCACCAGTAGACATGCCTGCCTTTAACTTGATATAGTTGCCTGTAGGCGGGTTGTCTTCAAAGCTATTGAGCAATCTTCCGCTCACCCAATACGCAATCGGCGCGCCAGGAATCTTCTTGAAGTCGGCGGCGGAGGCACAGTGAAACCATCCACAGTCTGGATTGGCAATAGCCTCCTTTGTCTTGGGAGCCTGGTTATCAGCCCCTCGGAAGTCGGAAAGCCGAATGTAGCCCCCTTCATATTCAGGGTTGTGGCTGTTTTCTAAAGTGAAGGTGCAGATTGGCACCGTCGCGCCGGCAAAACCAGAATATTCTAACTGCACCAGAGATGTGATGGTCTTGTGATCAATCAAGTACCGGCGAAGATCTTCGTAGGACGAAATGAACATCCAAACGAAGGGCGTCATCAAGCCCAATTGACCTTGGGAAAGCGCCAGATCCAAATTACGCACGACGAAAGCTGAGAAGAGATCGGACTTGAAATCCTCGTACTTATCTTTGAGGAAACGTTTCAATTCGGGCGGCTGACTCCGGCTCCCCATATACGGCGGATTCGCCACCACGACGTGGTAGCGCGGGCGCAGGGCCTCGGTCATGCGCAGTACGGCCCGCAGCTTGTCATTGGTGTGACTCAGGAAGAGATTCTCGAACACCCCCACCTCCTCCAGCCGCTGGCGGATGGTCGCCGTATCGGTCACCAGCGGGCGGATCAGGGAGCCGAAGGTCGTCGCCGCCTCGAACTGCCGCAGCCAGGCCTGCACGTTCTGGGTGAAGAGGTCGCGCCCCACGGCGTCCATATAGGCGTCCAGCTCCTGTGGTGTGAAGCTCACATCCTCCATCATGCAGATGTCGGGCTGCACCTCGCGGCGAAAGAAGCGCGCGTCCCGCTCCCGCGCCTTCATCATCAGCGCAAAGCCCGCCAGCGCCCCGGCCCGCGGGTCGATCTCGATCCCGGTCAAGTTCCGCTCTAGGATCAGGCGTGGGATGTCGGTGGGATTGTAGCCTTGCTCCTCGTAGATGGCATAGAGCAGGTCGAAGGCGTAGGTCAGGATGTGGCCCGACCCGGCGGCGGGGTCGCACAGCCGGATCTCCTCCGGCGAGGTCACGCGCAGGAAGCCGGTGATCTCCTCCTCCGGCGCGATGTAATAGTCCATGCGCTCCACCAGGCGCGAGTCGGGGTGGTTGAGCATCCACAGCCGCCCCAGCGAGTTCTCCACCATGTAGCGCACGATCCAGTGCGGGGTAAAAAGCTGGGTCACGGCGGGGATGTCCGCGCTGGGCACCGCGCCCTGGCGGTCCATCACCGCGTCCTTCTTCTCAGAGATGTAGAACTGGTAGAGCCAGCCGATCACCTCGACGTCGGCGCAGTTCTCGGCCGTCAGCGCCTCGCGCACCGCCTGGAGGATCGAGCCTGCGGAGAGGAGGTCGTCGGGCATCAACAGCTCGGTGTAGTCATTGATCTTTTCGAACATGAAGGGCATCACGCGGTGGTAGGCGTTGCAGACGCCGACGAGGAGGAGGCGGTATGCCTCATGCTGCGGGTCGGTGGACGGCAGCCGCCCGCTGAGCAGCCCGGTGACGGTCTCGGCGTCGACGGTGCGGCGGAACTGCTCGTCGATCACGCCCTGCTTCGCCTCTTGGAGGATTTCAGGTTGGGTGAAACCGGGGGCGGGAGAGACGGCGCCGATGCGCGTGTAGTGGTTGACGTCCATGTAGCGCAGGGCGCAGAAGCGGTTGAACCAGGTGTAGGCGACTTTCTCCACTACCGCCTCACGGGAGCTGGCGGCGATCTGCGCCTCTAGCTCGGCGATCATCTTTTCCTTGGCCCGCAGCTCGGCGCTGTCGGTGCTCAGCACGCGGTCGAGTCGGGCGGCGACCGCCTCGTGAAGTTGTCGGCGGGCGGCTTGGGCGAACTTTTCGAGTTGTTTGGTATCCATAATCAGTGGTCAGTGGTCAGTGGAGGGGACTCGTCCCTGAGCCGCTCCGATGCTGGCTCTCCCGCAATGCCCCAGTGCGTTTTAGGGATCTCGTGGATCACCACTTCCACCGCGTGTTGGGGGATGCCCATGTCCACAAAGACGTTGGTTATGCCCTGAATCACCGTTTTCGCGTTCTTCTGCCCAAAACCTTCCCACACGTTTACGTGAACAACTGGCATGTTGCGCCTCCAAATGTAAGTTGGCTATGTCCGCTTATTCCAGTGCTGTCTAGCGCAATCTCCTAGCAGGGTTGCCATTTTCTCAGTGATCAGTTATCAGTGGTCGGTGGTCGGTGGTCAGTAACTGGTCACTGCCCACTGGCAACTGTCCACTGACCACTACACCTGCACCCGCTTCCCCTCTTCAATCGCCTTCAGCAGCGCCTCGCGCAGCGCGTCGAGGTAGGCTTCGACGTCGTCGGCATCCCCCAACCAGGGCTTGGCGAACGGGACCGAGAGCACCGCCCGGCTCACATACTCCGGCGCTGGTTCCCTGCACACCGGACCACCGGCGGTCACTTCCTCGGGTTCATCCAACGGCGGCGCGGCCCACACCGTCATCTGCCCCAGCAATTGCGGGTAGCGGTTCTCCTGGAAGCGTCGCAAACTATCGCGCATCACGGCGATCAGCCGCTGGCGCTCGATCTCCCGCGCCAGCGCGTCGAAGGGCGCGCGCAACCTGCTCTGCTGCTCAGCGGTCAGCGCCGCGAACTCGTCGGTCTGCTCCAATCGCTCCTGGTAGGCGCAGAGCTGCCCGACAATCCGCTCCCGTTCCTCTGCCACCCGCGCCTCGACCCGCGCCCCCAGCACATCGAGCAGCCGCTTCGCCTCCTGCATCTGGTCGCCCCGGTAGACCTGGGGGTCGGCCAGGATTTGGCGCAGTTGGTCGGCCTCGTCCCCTTCCAGGTGGACAAAGTTGTCCTGCTCCCGCTCCAGGAAGCGCCGGGCCTCGTCATAGATCCCCCGCTGTGCGCCTTTCATAAAGCGCCGGACGGGGTCGATTACCTGCTCCTTCAGGTCGAACAGGGCTTTTTCATAGCTCTGCAATTCCGTCAAGTAGAAGGTATACCGCTGGTTCGTCACCTGCCCTAACCGCTCGATCGGTTCGCGCAATGTCTCCAGGAACGGGTATTGGTCCGTCCAATGCGCGAACGTGATCAGATCCTCCTGCAGGTCCTGGAACGCCTCGGCCGTCTCCCGACCCAGCGCCTTCGCCTCGTTCGTCGCCGTCGGCTGGTCAAAGAACTCGCCGTAAAAGTCGCGCAGCCCGCGCAGCTGGCTGGCGGTGAACTCGATCTGCGGCTCGACCACCAGGTTGGCATAACCGTGGGAGTTGAGCAGCGCCCGCTCCAACTCGTCCCCTTCCAGGATATGGGCGTCGCGCTGGACCTCTAGCTTTCCCCGCGCCAGCAGCTTGGCCACCGTCCCCTGGATGGCGGCCAGATACCAGCCGTAGGGCTTGTGCTCGAAGCGGTTGACTAGTGACTGCATCGTCGTGCGCAGCCCCTGCCGGTTGTTCCCCTGGACAAAGGCCAGCACCTCCTGCTCCGCCTCGCTGAAGGTCGCCGCCTGGTCGCCGAACAGCGTCACGTCGGGCCGGAGGAAGGTCGCCACGTCCTGCTGGGTGTAATCAATGCCGCGCAGCATGCGCAGGTTGGGGTAGGTGCGCACCAAGAGCTCGTGGAAACCTTTGACGATGCGCGTCTTGGGATCGCCGCTGTTGATCTCCAGGTCGCGCCCCTCCAGGACGAGCGCGGCCTCGGCCAATAGGTCCTCCACCAGCATGCGCAGGGCGTCGTACCGGCGCGTGTTCTGGATCTGCTTCTCGGTCAGAATGCGGCGCGTCGTCTCCTGTTGGGCCGTAGTCATATTCTGGCGCACGTACTTGTCGGTCCGCTTGTACATCAGGAGATCGCGCACCAGCCGGTCGCTGGGCGGCATCAGCACCAGCAACTCGTCGCGGCCCATCGCTTGGGCGCGCAGGATCTGGTCGTGGCCCGCGTGCTCGTGGAAGGGGCTGATGACGTGGATCGTCAACTCGTACTCGCGGCCCAACAGCCGGTCGTCCAGCTTGCGCGAGAAGGCATAGTCCTGCCCGTTCTCGTCGTAGCGGATCTTGCGGTCCTTGATCACGCCGTCAAAGATCAGCTTCCCCAGCTCGTCGGCGACGGCGTCCGTCTCGACCTCGGTGTTCTTGATCTCTTGCTCGACGTCCTTCTCTTCGTCGGTCAGGTACTCGTACTCCTCGCCGGTGCGCTGGATGTAGGTCTGCTGTTCCAGCAGGTTGAGCGCCTCCTCCACCCGCCCCCGCAGTGTGGGCAGGTCGGCATCGAAATGGTCGAGCATCAGCACCGTCACGTTGCGCGCCGTCGCCTTGAACTCTTTGACGTACTTGACCAGGAAGAGCGCCTTCAGCACCTGGACGGCGAAGGGATCGCCCAGGTGTTTCTCGGCCGTCGAGACCGCGTGTTGGATCTGCGACTTGAGCGCCGTGCGGATGCCCTCGAACATCAGGTCAAAGGTCGCCAACTGGCCCATCTCGTGGTCGCTGATCTGGATCGCCACCTGCTGGAAGACGGCCAGCATCGAGCGCTCGCCGACGCTGCTGTGCCGCCCCTCGAAGGCGTTGTGCTGCGATAGGCTCTGGATCGCCGACTGGAAGAGCGGGAACTGGTAGGGGATGAAGGGGTAGCTCTGGATAAAGTGCTCCTCGTCGCGGAAGTTGCGGTAGGTCTGCGACCCGTCGGCGAAATCGAAGAGCGTCTTCAGGTTGTTCCGCTGCGCGTCATAGATCATTGCGAGCTGCGCCCGGCCGCGCGCGTTCTTGGCCAACAAGCGCTTGCGAATCACCTCCTCGACGTCGGCGCTGGTCAGCTTCATGCGCGTCTTGAAGCGGGCCTGGATCTTGGAAAAGTCGTCGGTCTGCTGCTTGCCCGTCTCGCCAAAGACGGTGTTCATATCCTCCTGCGCGGTGACGATGAGCCACGCCCGGCCGCGGCTCTTCGTCGCCAGGCTCTCCGCCACCGTCTGCAGATTGGTCATCAACTTGATGTTGTCGGCGATGTACTGCCCCACCTCGTCCACGAAAAAGAGCAGGTGAAAGTCCGGCCCTTGGCGCTCGATGTAGGCCTGGACCTGGTCGGCAAAGTCCTCGATGCTCACCCGGTAGTCGGCGCGGTACTTGTCGAGGATGCCGCGTGCGCTCTCGGCAGGCGCCCCGGTCGCCTGGGCGTAGGCCGCGGCGATGTGGTGCGCCTCCAGGAGCGCCTGCTCCCGGCCGCGCTCCCAGGGCAGCCCGGCGATCTCCTCGAACGCCCGCTGAAAGTCCTCGTACTGGTCGCGGCTGTCCAGGTCGCGCTCGAACTGGGCGATGTAGCCCTGCTTGCCATAGTAGCCGCACATCTCGTCAAAGACCTTCACAAAGACCGCCAGCAGGGCGTCCATCTCCGTCTTGCTGATGACGTCGGCCTTCTGGTCGATGTTGAAAAGGATGGACTGGGAGGGAACAGCGAGAGCGCGCTCCAGGTCACCGCGGAGGAAGCGGTCCTCGATCTTGGGCAGGAAGGTTTCGACCACGGGTGCGCCATTCACCGTCCGGCCGTCAAAGAGCAGCGCCAGCATCTTGAGCAGGTGGCTCTTGCCGGAGCCGAAGAAGCCGCTGATCCAGACGCCGTTGGCGCCCTGGTAGTCGTTGTACGCGGCCAGGAACGCGTCCAGCCGCTTGGCGACCTCGTTGGTCAGGACGTACTCCTCGACCTCCTGTTGGAGGTGCGCTTCATCGTCGGCCTTGATCACACCCTCGATGGGCCGGTCGATCGGTTTCTTGAAAATCGTGGATAGCGCCATACGTCAACTCCTGAGAATTCAGATGTCAATGTGATAGATGTTGAACGCCCGGTAGTACTTGTCGTCGTGCAGGCGGCCAAACAGGTCGAGCGACGCGCCTGACTCTAGCGACTGGGTGTAGGTTCCCGGGAAGAACATCACCGTCGGTTGGTCCTTGGCCGTGCTCTGCAGGTTGTTCAGGACGTTGTGCGAGCGGATGTAGGGAAAGACCGGCCCCACCCCCGTCATGAACATCACGTCAAAGTGGACAGCTTCCATCTTGGCCGCGATGGCCGGTACCAGGTGGGTCTCCGGGTCGAGGACGCCCTGCAGCAGCTCCTTGAGTTCCGCTTTGCTCACCGTCCCCTCGATCTCCAGGATGCGGTCCCAGATTCCCCGCTCCCGCAGCAGCTCGATGGAGAGATCGTACAGGTTGACCTCCAGCACGCCGACGCCATTCTTCTCCAGTCGTCGGGCCAGCTGGCCTGCCATCTTCTCCATCTCCGCCGCCTCTTCCGGCGGGAAGGGGCAGATGAAGAAGGGTACCTCGTTACCCAGGCCCTGCATCCGCAGGAACCGCTCGCTGGAGATCAGGTTGAAGAGATGCTCAAACCGCTCGGGGATGGACAGAGTATCGGGTTGGATCGTCATGACAACCACTCCTGGACCTCGGTGGGCGAGATGGGAAACGCCAGCAGGTAGGACGGCGAGCCAGCGGCGATGACCTCGATGGTGCGCGGGGTGAGCATCGCGGGCACGATCTGGTCGTCCTGGGTCAGCAGATTTGCCTCGCGCATCATCTTGAACAGCACCTGGCGCAGCTTTTTGCGTGTCGACTCGGCCACGCCTTCCACCTCGGGATGCCATTCTGCCTTGTCGTTGAAAAAGACGTCATAGTCGTCGTAGGAGAGATCAAAGTCGAGGCGGATGAACTTTTCGCGCACCACCTCGATGGCAAAGTCATAGATGAAGCGGTAGCGCTTGCAGACGGCCAGCCAGAGGATGTGGCCTTGTTCCTGGGGGGCGCCGTCGAGCAGGAGCGCCAGCTCGGCAGGGGTGAGGGGCTTCAGCCGCCCGGAGACCTCGCGGAAGATGCGCTTTGCCGCTTGCGACGTCCGCATCTGGAGCAGGTTCTCGTCCAGCACGCGGTCGCGCACCACGTCCCAGTCGCCCAGCCCGTGGAACAGCGTCGCCACAGTGAGCGACTCCCGGTGAAGCAGCGCGCCAGCAGTGAACGACATCACGTATGCGGTCTCAGTCATTGGTTTCACTCGTAGATGGGATTGTTGGGATAAACAAACCAGGCTCGCCCTCGATTTGACGATGGGCGAGCCTGGTGTAAAATATGTTTACCGGGCGGCCCCTCCGCCTTGGTCACAGCCTCGGGCTCGGACAAGCGCCGGGGCTTTGTCATTGTCAGTATACTCGATTCCCCGGCGAGGGCAAATCTCCTCGGCTTGCCCCCGGTTATCCCCCCCGAACCCATCAACGATCGGCGCTGGTGGGAGTGTACCGCAGCGGACAGTCCTCTCCCTGCCCCTGTTCGTGCCGGTAAAAGTAGGTCACAGCGCCATCCATCCGGCAGCGCTTCCGCTTGACGACGGGCGCGCCGCATTCGGGGCAGCGGGCCCGGGCGGGGGAGTCCGGCCCGGCGGTGATAAGCTGACCGTCGAGGGTGGCGTGTTTCATCTCGACCCTCCTCAAGTTTTACAAAATCGTAAACATTCACCCCAAAATCGTTATCGTTTTGTTATCATTCGCCCTGTTAGCAAAACGTCCCCCCGCCCGATCATCGGGTGGGA
>DSAR01000428.1 GCA_011046405.1 Chloroflexota bacterium
AGGGCGGGCGGGCGACGGGTAATTCCGCCGACCAGTCCAAGGGTTCTTGAATCAGGTTTTGCGGACGGGAGCCCAACGCCATCCAGGAGACTTCGGCGTCGTTGGAAGTGAGCCAATCGGCGTGTCGCTGGGCGCGCTCAACGACGGTAGTGTTGAACGCGCCGACCAGTCCACGCTCGCTGCCGATCACCAGGAGAGCGACGCGACTGGAGGGTTTTACCGCACGTTTGGCGTTGTGGGCAGGCGGCAAGTGAGGGATCACGAGTGGCAGGAGATCTGTCAGTCGTTGGGCGTAGGTCTGGATGGCGTCTCGTTGGCCCAGGGCCTCTTGCCAACTGCCCAGCGAGATGGTGCGCAGGGCACTCACGATCGGTTCGACGGTGCGGATGTGGCCCAGGCGAGCCTGGGCTTGTTCCAGATTCTCCATCGGCGTTTAGTAGGTTTCCATGCGTTCCATATCCCAGACGAAGACGACGGCGCCGCCGACGTTGGCCTTGGCGGGCGGGCGGCGTGAGATGAGCGGGTCATCGGCATGGTCTGGTTCCACGTCAACTTGGGAATAACAACTCTGGCGTATCGTCTTTAAGACATCCTCCAGATCTTCCTTTTTGGTGGCGATGAAGAGCATCTGTTGGGCCTGGCGCAGCATGCCGCCTCGACTGTCGGTGAAGGTCGCGCTGTGCCCGGCGGCGATCAGGGCTTCCAATACCAGTTTAGCTTCGTCTCGTGAGACAATGGCCATGACCATTTTCATTGTTCCTCCTTCTCGGCCAACCAGTTGGTGTGATGATGGGCGATGGTGTCCATCAGGGTTTTGCGATCTTCGGCGCTCAGTTCATAGGTGCGGTTGATTCTTTGCATCAATTCGGGATGAGCGGACGTTATTTCTTCGATCAGATAGCCCTCGAAGTTGGACACTTGATTGGCGGGGATGGTATCCAGGACGCCCTCGGTCGCCGCCAACAGGGTCACGATCTGGACGGCCAATGATCGGGGGCGGTGGGCAGCTTGGGTCAGTGCGGCCCGGAGTCGCTCGCCGCGCCGAATCTGCCGCCGGGTGGCCTCATCGACCTGCGCGCCGAAACGGGCGAAGCGGGCGACCTCCTCGTACTGGGAAAGTTCTAACTTGAGTTCGCCAGCCAATTCACGCATAATGTCGGTTTGGGCCTCTCCTCCCACGCGAGATACCGATTTGCCGATATTCACGGCTGGCTTGATGCCTCGGTTGAAGAGATCGGCGTCCAGGACGATCTGCCCATCGCAGATGGAGATCAGGTTGGTGGGAATGTAGGCGGAGACGTTGCCCCGTTGCGTCTCAATGATAGGCAGAGCGGTCAGCGAGCGGTTGATTTCTTCGCCATTTTCCTGGCGGATCGGTTTCAGTTTACAGGCGCGCTCCAGGAGCCGAGCGTGTAGGTAGAAGATGTCTCCGGGATAAGCCTCGCGGCCTGGCGGACGGCGGAGCAGGAGACTCAGCTCCCGGTAGGCGTCGGCGTGTTTGCTCAGGTCGTCATAGACGATGAGCACATCGCGCCCGGCGTGCATGAGGAATTCGGCCATGGTGCAGCCGGCGTAAGGGGCCAGGTAGCGGAGTGCTGGTGGATCGTCCGGGCCGGAGAGGACGACGATGCACTTTTTCAGCACGTTGCGGCGGCGCAGGGTGTCGATGATGGCTAACGCGGACGATTTTTTCTGGCCGATGGCGACGTAAACGCAGACGACGTCGCTTTCTCGCTGATTGAGGATGGCGTCCACGGCGAGCGTGGTCTTGCCGGTCTGCCGGTCGCCCAGGATCAGTTCGCGTTGCCCGCGCCCGATGGGGATCAATGCATCGACGATCTTGAGGCCGGTGTGTATCGGCTCGTCGACCGGGGCGCGCTCGATGATGTCCGGCGCTTCACGATCCAGGTAATCGCTTTCCGTCGCCTCAATGGGGCCGTGATCGTCCAGGGGAACGCCCAGGGGATTGAGCACACGACCCAACAGTTGGTGGCCCACGGGGACGCGCACGCGCTGACCGGTGGCGGTCACCAGGCTGCCGCCCTGGATGCCGGCGTCGCTGCCCAGCAATACGACGTCGATGCGGGCGTGATCCAAATTGAGGATCAGCCCCTGAACGTCGGTGGAGAAGGTAACGAGCTCGTCGGTGCGCGCGCTGGGCAGGCCGGAGAGGGTCGCCACGCCGTCGCCGATGTGTTGGACGGTGCCCACGTCGTAGAAGCGAACCTGGGCTGTCATCTGACTGCTTTCCTGGTGCAGGGTCTGGAGCACGGCGTCGAGGTCGGGCGTGACGCGCTTGGCCTCCACTAGCGCGGCCGCCCGGTCGCTGAGACGTTGGATGTGAGCGGTCTTTTGGATCTGCAGGTCATCATCCAGGCGTTCGAGTTCGCCCTGGATTTTCGTCAGTAGCGCGCTGATGCCGGAAGATGGTTGTTGATCACTCATTCTCTATGTCTTCCTTGAGCGCCTGGGCGACGCTTTCGCGAAGTTCTTGCAATTGTCCGGCGATGGTGTTGTCGATCACGATATCCTCCAGGCGAACGCGGAGGCCGGCGGCCAGGCTGGCGTCGATGCGGAGATCCAGGTCGACGTGGCGATCCGCCAGCGCGGTCAGGGTGCGGGCCAACTCCCCCTGCTGCTCCGACGAAAGGGGCTTGGCGCTGGTGACGTAGGCGGTCGGCTCACGGTCGCCCAGGGAGACGCGGAAGGCCTCGACGCGCGCCATTTCGCTGCGTCCCATCTTCCAGATCCGTTCGTTGAGCTGTTTAACCAGGGCGTCGTGCGTGACGTCAGGGGCGACGCGGCCGATCACTTGCTGGCTGACGGAGAGGATGGCGTCCAGCAATTCGTCGTGGAATTCCTCCATCGCCTGTCGTCGCATACGTCGCACGTCGATGTGGGTTTCAGATAGCATGCGTTCGATCTCTTCGTTTGCTTCTTCGAGTAGTTCTGTTCGCGTCTGCTCGGCGCGATCCCGGGCCCGGTTGATGATGCGTTCGGCTTCTTCCTCCGCGTCGGAAAGCTGATCCTCCAGATTGGCGCGTTGGGTTTCGACTTTCTGGCGCTCTTCGGCCAGTTTTCGCATCAAGCGCTCTTTTTCCATCGCCTGTTCTCTAGCTTGCTTCATCATCGGCCGGAAGAGGAGGTAGTATAGAACGCCGGCCATGATGAGGAAATTGACGATCTGCAGGACGATGGTCGTTAGGTCGAGGTTCAGCATCCGCTATCCTCCAGGGAAGAAGCGGTCGAGTATCGGATTGGCGAAGATCAAGATCAGGATGACCAGCAGGACGTAGATGGCGGTCGATTCGAGCAGCGCCATCGCGACGATGAGCGTCGTGCGCAGGTCGCCAGCGACCTCGGGCTGGCGGGTCATCCCCTCCAGCGCCTTGAGCACCGCTCGTCCCTCCACGACAGCGGGGAGGATGCATCCCAACAGGATGCCGACGCCAGAGACCAGGATGGTGGTGAGGGTGATCAACGTTCCAGGGTCCATTTCTGCCATAATTCAGTTCCTTTCTACTTGTTTATTCAGGTTTGTCATTGTCGATCAGATGAAGTCAATCAGTATCTTCTCAATAAGTTGGGGCATGTTGATGGAACGGGCGGACGTAGTGTGTCTGCAGCATCCTGCTGGCATCTGGGCCGTCAAGATGACGCGGATGTACTGCCCGTTCCATATCTCACCCCGGTTTATTGGGAAGATACGTCAATCAGATGAATGCTTTTCTGCTTCTATATCTTGTAGTCCTTGACTGATGAAGACTGCAGCCAGGGAGGTGAAAATGTATGCCTGTAAAATCCCCGTGAATACATTCAGCCCGATCAAAGGGAGTGGGGCGATCAGGGGGACGAGCATAAAGATGACAGCGACGACCATGTCGAGGCTGATGATGTTGCCGAAGAGGCGCACGGCGAGCGAGAGGGTGCGGCTCAGTTGCCCGAATATCTCTAGCGGTAACGTGAGGGGGAGCAGGTAGATAGGGGAGGCTAAGGATTTGAAATAGTTCCACGCGCCTTGTGAGCGGACGCCGAAGTAATGAACGGCGAAGAAGACGGTGATAGCCAGCGCGGCGGGCGTGTTGATGTCGCGGGTGGGCGAGATGATGGTGATCATTTTCCCGTTGGGCAGCGGGAGGTATGGCAGCACGCTGAGGATATTGGCAAGACTGATGAAGAGGACCAGAGTGCCAAGGAAAGGGAGGTAGGGTTCCGCGGGGCGCTCCATCAGGTCCGAGAGCATCCCGCTCAGGCCGTTGACAGCCATCTCCAGGGCGGACGGGGCGAGACGGTTGATGGTGATCACCATCGCTGTGATGATGACCATCATCACCCAGGTCGAGACCACGGTGTTGGTGATGCCGATGCCGAAGATCGAGAATACCTCTTGAGGAAAGAATCCATCCATTGTTCAACTCCCATTGCTAAGCGTTTTTGTGTCAGCCGGGTGCTTGATCCGTAAATCCTGCATATCCGTGTTGATTTGGAAGATGTCTGGTCGGACGCCCACGAGAATCACCAATCCCCAGCGGGCCAGCTCTAGCCCGACGAAGGTCAGCAAAGCGGGCCCGACGCCGCGCCGGAGTGCCAGGATCAACACGACGGTGACGAGCCCCCAGCGCAGGGGCGCGCCTCCCAGGATCAGCATAGCGCTTTGAGGCGGCGCGCCGGGGCGCAAGCGGGAGACCGTCCAGTAGGTCATCAGGCCGTTTAACCCGCCCAGGAGCACGCCTGCCAGCAGCCAGAAGATCCACATTTCAATGTCCAATCCATTCGTCATTTGACTTTTGTCGTTCAATCCGTTTGACCGAGCGGCTCAGATTGTAGTAGCCGCCGAATACGCCCAGGAATAACAGCCCCACGGTGAAAATGTAGCTGGTGTTTAACCAGTTATCCAGGGCGTGCCCCAGCAGGATGCCGCCAACGATGGGTAGCGCCAGGTCCCACCCCAGGGAGGCGGCCTGTAACGCCTTGGATAGATCGCTCAATGCTTGTTTATCTTTCATCTCCGGCCGTCCCTTGCATTTTCTCTTGCAGCGCGATTAACATCGCTTGCGCCAGGCGTTCGAAGCGGGGTTTTTCTTCAAGCGGGGTTTGTGCTTCGGCCTCGTCTGGGATTTCTTCCTCTGTTTCCATGGTCTCCTCACCGATGAGAATGTGGACGACATTCGTATCTACGTGCAATATACCGGCTGCCAGGTTGATCGTGTGCTCGTCCTCCGAGTCGTCGGTGTAGCGCAGAGGGCCAGCGACCGTCTCTGCCAGGAGCGGCGCGTGGCCTGGATAGATGCCGATGGGATAGCCGTCGCTCAGGTGTACGTGGACGTGTTGGACGTCTTCGACGTCGCAGATGGTCTTGGTCGGCGTCAGCACGTTCAGATGCAGAGGGCTGATGGTCATACCTTTTTCCCTCTTTCCTCTATATCCTGGGCTTTCTGTCGTGCTTCGTCTATCGTGCCTACCATGTAGAAGGCCTGCTCGGGTAGGTCGTCGTGGCGGCCTTCCAATATCTCCTCGAATCCATCCAGGGTTTCCTCCAGGCTCACGTAGCGGCCCGGCATACCGGTGAAGGGTTCGGAGACGAAGAAGGGCTGGGTGAGGAAGCGCTGCAGGCGGCGAGCCCGGTTGACGGTCGCGCGGTCTTCGTCGCTCAATTCCTCCAGGCCCAGGATGGCGATGACGTCCTGGAGTTCCTGGTAGCGGGTCAACAGTGAGCGCACCTGGTTGGCGATCTCGAAGTGACGCCGGCCCACGCCATCGTGTGTGAGGAGCGAGCTGTTCGACTGAAGCGGATCGATGGACGGGTAGAGACCCTGGCTGGCCTGTTGGCGGGAGAGGATCGTCGCGGCGTCCAGGTGGGCGAAGGTCGCCACCACGGCCGGGTCGGTCAGATCGTCGGCTGGCACGTAGACCGCCTGGATCGACGTGATGCTGCCCGGCTGGTGGTGGTGATGCGTTCCTGCAATTCGCCCATCTCGCTCTCCAGCGTGGGTTGGTAACCCACGGCGCTGGGCAATCTCCCAAGTAAGGCCGAAACTTCGGCGCCGGCCTGGATGTAGCGGAAGATGTTGTCGATGAAGAGCAAAACCTGGCGCCCTTCCTGATCGCGGAAGTGCTCGGCCATTGTTAGAGCGGTGAGCGGTGTTCGGAGCCTCGCGCCCGGCGGTTCCTTCATCTGGCCGAAGACGAGGACGGTGCTCTCCATCACGTCACTGCGCTGCATCTCACGCCACAGGTCGTTCCCCTCGCGGCTGCGCTCGCCCACGCCGGCGAAGAGCGCGATGCCTTCGTGCTCGCTGATGGTGTGACGCATCAATTCGATCATCAACAGCGTCTTGCCCACGCCGGCGCCGCCGAAGAGACCAATTTTCCCTCCCTGGGGATAAGGCGTCAGCAGGTCTATGGCCTTGATGCCGGTGATGAAGGGATCTGTAGCGACGCTTTGTTCGCTCAAGGCTGGTGATTTGGCGTGAATCGGTCTTTTGTCGACGTTGGGGAGGGCGGGTTCTCCGTCTATGGGTTCCCCCAGCACGTTGAACATCCGGCCCAGCGTCGCCCGGCCCACGGGGACGCGGATGGGCTGCCCGGTGTCGTGCACTGTCAGGCCCCGGCGCAGCCCCGACGTGTTGCCCATAGCGATGGCCCTGACGGTGTGGGGGTTGATGTGTTCCTGGACCTCGACGACGAGTTCTGGCTGCTCCTCACGTTGGATGAGCAAGGCGTTGTGGATGCTGGGTAATTCGCCGGAGGCGAATTCTGCATCGACGACGACGCCGGCGATTCGGGCGATGCTTCCTTTGCTTGTGCTTGGCAAGAGGTGGTCTCTCCTTATTTTGAACTATCTCTGCTGCGTATTTCTCACATCTATTTGACGAGGAAGTGAGGAGAGCATATTATACCATAACTTTTCTAAGTTGTAATTTGACAATTCTTACCCGACATCTTTGGATCACGAATGTGACGAATGGACAAATAACACGAATTTTGGTTTCGAATGTCAAAAAACATTCGTGAAATTGTATCTTCTCAATAAGTTGGGGAGCTGTGGCCGGTCTCCCGACCGAGCCACAGCGGGCACGGTCAGGAGACCGGCCCGAGCGAGTTTGCCCCGGTTTATTGAGATGATACGTGAAATTCGAGCATTCGTGTGATTCGTGATAGAAAACCAGGCTCTTGACCACGAATGTCGGGTAGTGAAATTTGACAATGGCACATTAGAATTCCGAAGTCTGGAACAGGCCCTTTATCGGTTGAGCCCTTGCAAAAGCTGACTTTTCGCGTGCTCTCAGGCTACTTTATAGACTTCGGAAATCTGGGTTGGCAAATAAGCCATTGTCAAGGTAAGGGTATGGTCGAGTGCAGTAACATGTCTGCAAGTGGCAAGCGAGCACGGGAAAACGAGGCAGATCTCATGATCGCTTCGCTCACTAGCAATGAACGAAAATACTTGCGCGCATGACGGGGATTAGGAGCGCCTGCATCTTACAAGTCTGCCGCCAAGATGACGCAGACACGGATATTTCAAGTACCGGACGCTTCGTTCAGTGTTTTATCAGTCAGACGTGTCAAGCACGTGAAAGTCGTTTTTCTTGCGAATCCGATCTTTGACGTCCGGGTCTTCCAATTCTTCTGGCGTAAAGTTCATCTTGTAGTCTACCTGTTCTTCGTAGCCACCCGGCTCGTAAACCAATAAGTTGAGCGCGTCCCGATCTCCGAGCACCCTCACGCGATGTGTGGCATTGGGTGGAATGTAAACGGCGTCACCGGCGCTCAAGACGCGCGTTTCACCTTCGACAGTCCATTCTACTTGGCCATCAAGCACGTAGAAAGTCTCCGAATGTGTTTTGTGATAGTGCAGGGGCACCTCGAAAGTGGACAACCAACGCGCGTATATAATGCTGTAGCGGCCTTCGCTCTGCACGTTTGAGACCACGATTTCGGCGTCCGCGATACCTTCTTCCTCAAAAGTCGCTCGTTCTTCGGCCAGGGAAAAAAAGTGTCTTGACTTCACAGATTGTTTCTCCTTGTATAGTTTTGACGTATTTCAGTGACTTAGCGTAACTGCTCAGGCCAGTCCCTTGCTGCGATGGAGAGTGGGGGCCCCCGCCCATCCGCTGCAAACGGACGGTAGGCTGAGCAGCAGTTACGACTTAGCCAGGATAAGTTTCCTTCTGGCGTGACGTGACCTGGGTAGGCAGGGGGCCGCCCAGGCGTTCGACGGCGTGGCGGATGGCCTTGGGTTCTGGATCGCGAAGGGCATAGGGTGGGGCGGGACGGTCGCTCATCGTGATGGCGACGGTGCCTCGCTGGCAGGGGATTGCCAGATCCACCGTGTATTTGACCCCGCCCTCCCGGATCAGGAATTCCCGCTCCGGGAATAGTCCTTCATCCTTGAGGGTGACGAAGAGGCCATCGGCGCCGGAGGCGTAGAGATCGTTGATTTCCTCGGCGGCGTTGAGCCGGTCCCACGAGGTCTCGATGAAGACGATCCGCCGCCAACGCAGGCTCGGGATGGGCTGTTCCAGTTCCATCAAGGGGCCGAGTTGTAGCTTGTAGTAGGCATCATCGGCGCGGGGATGGTGGGCCTGTTGCGGAAAAAGGTCGCATCGACGGGCCAGTTCGTGGCCGCGCACGGGCGCGTACCAGCGGATCGTCCATTTGTCGTCGCCGAAGACCTTGGTGAAGTAGAAGGCCAGCACGGCGGCTTCGGTGGTGGACGGGGGCGCGTGTTTTTTGGGTATGCGGTACCATCCCTCGTCGCGGACGATCTTGAAGTCCCGGCGGTTGTTCATGATGGCGACTAGAACGCGATCGGATGCGTGGAACATGGTTTGGCTCCTTTCAAATCCCCTCATCCCCCAATCACTCGCTCCGGCGTCAGCGGCAATTCCTCGTACCAGGTGCCGGTGGCATCCTGGACCGCAGCGACCAGGGCCGGGGCTAGAGGAATGAAGGGCATCTCGCCCATACCGCGTGCCCCCCAGGGCCCCCGGGGATCGGGATGCTCGACGATGATCGATTGAATCTGTTCCGGGACGTCGGTTATGGTGGGGATCAGGTAGGTGCTGAGGTGGGGTGTCAGGACATATCCGCCAGAGGTGATGAAGTTCTCGCACGTGGCCCAGCCCACGGCCTGTGCCACGCCGCCCTCGATTTGCCCCTCGACCAGTTGCGGGTTGATGGCCTGGCCCACATCGTCGGCGCAGACGACGCGCTTGATCGCCAGTTGTCCAGTCGCGGTATCGACCGCCACCTCCACCGCCTGGGCCACGTAGCCGTAGGCAAAATTGGGTGCCCCCTGGCCGGTCTCGGGGTCGAAGGGCGTGGTCTCGGGCGCCAGGTAAGTGTACTCGGTGATGGCCGGGCGTTCCTCGTCCTGCCAGCGTTGGAGCGCTTTTTCGGCGGCGCCCCGCACCGCGTTCCCGGCCATGAAGGTCATGCGCGAGGCAGAGACGGAACCGGAACTGCCGGGGCTGGTGGTGGTGTCGGAGGGGATCAGGCGAACGACGTCCTGGGGCAGATGCAGGGCCTCGGCCGCCATCTGGCGGATGACGGTGTGGGCGCCCTGCCCGACCTCGGCGCTGCCGATGTAGACCAACGCTTCCTCGATCTCGCCCTCGCCTCGCAATTCGATCCTGGCCCAGCAGGTCTCCTGGTAGCCAAAGGAGAAGCCGACGTTCTTGAAGGCCACGGCGAAACCGACGCCGGACTTGATCTCCGCACTTTCGTCCGCCAGTTCCGGCCTCCGCCAGCCGGTGGACGTTTTTTCCCAACCGGCGGCGCGGGCGCATTGCTCGGTCACCTCGACCAGGCTGACGCCGCCGGGCAGGGGTGTGCCGGTCGAGGTGGGTGTCTCGTCGCGCAGCAGGTTCTTGATGCGCAGTTCGACTGGGTCCATATCCAGGGCCTGGGCCAGTTTGTTCATCTGCATCTCGGCCGCGAAGATGCCCTGCGGCGCGCCGAACCCCCGGAAGGCGCCGGACGGGACGTTGTTGGTGTAGACGCCGTCCACGTCGACCCGGACGTGCGGGATCTCGTAGGGGCCGGTGCAGGTGAGGGTCGTATTGCCCAGGACTTTGTTACTCGTGTAGCAATAGGCGCCGCCGTCGGCGACTACCTCGACCTCGGCGGCGAGCAGTTTGCCCTCGCGGGTGGCGCCCAGCTTGCAGCGGAACCACATCGGGTGGCGTTTGCAATGGCCCAGGATCGACTCCTCCCGGCTCCACACCATCTTGACCGGACGGCGGAGTTTCCAGGCCGCCAGGGCCAGCACGATCTGGACCGACATATCCTCCCGGCCGCCGAAGGCGCCGCCGATGGCGGGGTAGATCACGCGCACCTGTTCCGGTGGGATGTCCAGCGCGTGGGCGATTTGGCGCTGGTCCTCCCAGGTCCATTGGCCGGCGACGAGCACCGTCACGCGATCCTCCTCGTCGACGTAGGCCAGGCCGGCCTCCGGTTGGAGATAGGCGTGTTCCTGGGCCGGCGTGTGGTATTCGCTCTCGACGAGCACGTCGGCCTCGGCCCAGGCGGCCTCTGGATCTCCCTTTCGAATTTGATGGTGACAGATCAGGTTCCCCTCGGTGCGCAGTTCGGGGTGAATCTCGCTGGGACGCCGGTGCGGGTGGAGTTGGGGCGCGCCGGGTTGGAGGGCCTCGAAGGGATCGGTGACGACGGGCAGGTCTTCGTAGTCGACGTGGATCAGGTCGCGGGCGCGAGCGGCGGCTTTCTCGGTCTCGGCGACGAGTACGGCGACCTGGTCGCCGACGAAGCGCACCACGTCGGTGCCGGGCTTGGACGATCCTGGACCGCAGAGGACCGGCTGGTCGGGCGTCTGCAGGCCGTACTCGTTGACTGGGACGTCTTGGGCTGTGAATATGGCGACGACGCCGGGTACTTTTTCAGCTTCGATGGTATCGATCTGGCGGACGCGGGCGTGGGGCCGGCCGGCGAAGAGAATTTTCGCGTGGAGCGCGTTCTCCATGCTCAGGTCGGCCGGGTATTGGGCCTCGCCGGTGACCTTGGCGCGGGCGTCCACGCGCGTGCTGGGTTGTCCGATGGCGTGCGTCATATGAGTCCTTTCATCCTACTGAATTACACCCTCTCGATCTCTTGCCTCAATATGCGCTGCAGAATGGCGACGGTGGCGGCGTAGGTGGGATCCATGCCATAATAGGATAGGTTCTGGGCGCCCAGGTTCTGGCCTTTGCTGAGGGGCGTATCGGACGCGTAATGGATGAAGCCGATGTCGAAGGGCGCCCGGTCGGCGAAGAGGGTGACGATTTCGTTACTTGGATGGCGGTGGGGGCGCACGGCTTCGTAGATGGCCGAAAGGTACGGCCCGGCCTCCATCTCGATGTCGGTGTATCCCTCACGGTAGAAGACGTCCATGTAGCGCTCATTCTGCAGGAATGTACCCCGCACGCTGATGGCTTTTTGATTGTCCAGCGTGGTCCCGTAGACCAGGTAGGGGGCCACGTCACTGGCGTCGAAGGCGTTGTTGAACAGGTAGGTGTTACGAGAATGTTCGTCGTGCACGACGTAGGGGATCATCACGTCGCCGATGCGCCCGTTGAGCGTGGCCGCCTTGCCCAGGCTGTAGACGCCGCGCAGTGATCCCACGCTGTTGGCGACTTGAGATAGGACGTGATAGGCTCCCATCCCCAGCGGATAATCGAGGTTGAGGATGACGGCGTCGCTTTCCGACAGGTGCTCCAGCCCTGGCATGTGCAGGCGGGAGTCGAAGTAATCGGGGCGCAGTCGACTCATCTCGATGACCTGGGCCTCGACGTCGAAGACGTGGCGGCTGTCGATGTGCTTAATACCACATAGGGCTTCTTCTGACTTTCTCTCGTCCCATATCGCCTGGCTCCGGTGCTCGTCCATATATTCCCGCAGGACGTAGTAGAGCAGGTTCTCGTGCCGCGAGGGCACATCGCCGGCGCGGATGCGGTTGTACTCGTTCCATAGATCGGTGTCGGTCTCTTTCAGGAAGTCGAGCAGCACGCCCTCGCGCCGGAGGGCGAAGCCGGAGAGCATGTTGATCACGCTGTGCACGTTACTGGAGATAAAATAAATAGGCCTGTCGCTCAAATCAATCGGCGAGGCGTCGGTGATGAAACCCCACCAGCGCTGGGTTGCCTTCCGGTAATCGACCAATGACCCTGCCAGCAGGCGGACGGCAAAGCGTTTGGGCGCCTGGCTGACGTTGAGTAGCAAAGGCGCGAATTCGTCGCCCCAGATCCCATGCATTTGCTCGAATGCGTTATCCGAGAGTCCCAGGGTCGCCGGGAGTTCGACCTGCACATCCTCCCAATCTGGCTTGCCGCTTTCGACGTGAGACCGGAGGTGCTTGACCAAGGGGCTCGTGTGCAGACGACGGTGAAGCTTGTTCCATTCTATCTGGAAGGCGGTCAGCATAGGTATCAGATCGTCGATGTCGGAGACGCTGGCGATGAAGGTGACCATCGTCTCGTGTCCGTCGAAGAAGGAGCGACGCCGGCGAGCGGGCGCGGTGACCGTCTGCCATTGCTCGACGTTGGCGTACCCGCGCCACCCAAAGACGCGCTCTGATTGCCCCATCACCACCAGGCGGGTCTGGCGGATGCAGCGGGGCAGCCGCAACGAGCAATAGGTGAGGGCCGCCACGTCGGGCTGATCGTCGCGGGCGTGGACGTGGAGCGAGGAGTTCATCCCCTGATGGGTCTCGACGAGGGTTCGAATCTGCACCTCGTCGGTGGTGCGCAACAGGGAGTAGTAGGTGCGCATGTACAGGTCGATCTCTTCGCTGCCGGTGGTAGGGACGGTACGTTCCATTCAATCCTCCTGTGCCGTCCGCTCAATCGCCCGCACGATCTTGTAGTAGCCAGTGCAGCGGCACAGGTTGCCGGTCAGCCCGGCCACGATCTGTTCGCGGGTGGGGTCGGGGATTTCCTCCAACATGTTGGCGCCTGCCATCACGAAGCCCGGCGTGCAGAAGCCGCACTGGATGGCGCCTTCGTCGATGAAGGCCTGCTGGACCGGGTGGAGGACGTCGTCATAGGCCAAGCCTTCAACGGTGACGATCTGGGCGCCGTGGGCGCGGGGGGCGGGGATCAGGCAGGCCAGCACGGCGATGCCGTCCATCCACACGGTGCAAGCGCCGCATTCCCCCTCGCCGCAGCCCTCCTTGGTGCCGGTCAATGCCAGGTCCTCGCGCAGCATCGCCAGGAGCGTCTTGCCGCCGGCTCCCTGCACCACGACGTTCTCTCCGTTGACCGTGCACTCGATGGGTTCCGGGCCTTCGGCCTGGTGCCGGATCGTCTTGCCCGCCACGCGGGGGTAATGGCCGTTGGACGTGCTCCAGAGCTTGGGCGGGGCCGGGGGGAATTGCTCCCGTTCGGTCCCGTCGCGCAGGGCGGTGAGGGTGCGGCGTATCAGGACGCGAAGCGCCTGGCGGCGATAGTCGCCGCCGCTGCGGACGTCGTCGATGCAGGCGGTGGATTGGATGGCTAACCCGGCCGCTCGGTCGATCTGCTCGTCGTCGAGTGGCGTGCCGAGCAGGAACGCCTCGGCTTCCGTCGCACGGACGATGGTCGGCGCGACGCTGCCCATCGTGATCCGGGCCTCAGTGACCATCCGCTCGTCTTTGCCGAAGGTCAGCAGGACGGCGACGTTGACCACGGCGATGGCGTGAGCGCGCCGCAGGGCCAACTTGGCAAACGATCCCCGCTGGTTGGCGCGCAGGGCCGGGAAGGCGATGTCGGTGACCATCTCGTCGGGGGCGAGCGCCGTCCGGCGGACGCCGTGGTAGAATTCGGAGAAGGAAAGCGTGCGCGCTCCCCGCGTGCTTTGCAGCGTCAACCGGGCGTCCAGCGCCCACAGGGCGGTGATGGTGTCGTTGGCCGGCGAGGCGGTGATGAGGTTGCCGGCGATGGTGCCCCGATTGCGCAGCTGGGGCGTCCCGACCCGCCAGCAGGCCAGGGCCAGGGGGTAGCCTCGTTCGATCAGCAGTTCTGACGACAAAGCCTGGTTGTGGGTCACCATCGGCCCGACGTGAATCATTTCGCCGTTCGCCTTCCCATCGTCGTCGTCGCTAAACGTGATCTGGTCGAGCCCGCCGATGCGGGTCACGTCGATGAGGACGTGGGCCTGGCGCTCGCCCCGTTGTAGTTCGACCAGTAGATCGGTGCCCCCGGCGATGATGCGGGCCGGCATGTCGTGATTCCCCGTGTTGTGTTGGCCCAGAAGCTCAAGGGTTTTTTCGATGCTGGTCGGTGTGTAGTAGGTCTGCCACATTAGGTCATATACTCCCGTGGGGTTGCTAGGTTGGCTTCTATATTGGTTTCTATATTGAGTATACTCGTTTCGTGAGGTTGCGCAACTGGGCGTGAGGGGATTTTGGATCACGAATGGCACGAATGGCACGAATGGCACGAAAGGCCGAATGGCATGAAAGGCCGAATAACACGAATTCCGTTTCAGATGATGGCTCTGGGCGTATCTACAAAGTTGGGGGAGCGCAGATAGCCATGTGCTTTTTTGCCACGAATCCTTCGACTACGCTCAGGACAGGTTTGCACGAATTTTACGAATTTATTTTCTGACTCTACTGAAAAAAGGTCATCTTAGCAC
>DSAR01000430.1 GCA_011046405.1 Chloroflexota bacterium
GCCATACCATGGAACCCCTCCTCATCACCCCTGCCAGTCGCGTCGGCCTCGTGATAGGCAAAGTCACCCTGAGCATCGTCGTCTCGGCCATCACCATTGGCCTGTGGTCTTTGGATAGCCTGATCTACATTTCCCTTTTCACGATTATGCCTGCCACTGTCAGTTCCGCGCCGTTGTCTGGCGGTATCCAACTGGCCAACATTGGATCGGCTATCGTGTGGCTGATGCTGCTGATGTTACCGCTGATGACGATGATCAACGGTTTCGTGGCCGCTGTCTGCACGGTCGCCAAGAATCAACGCGAGTCCAACCTGTTCTTGGGCCTTTTGCAGGTCTTCTTGCCCGGCCTGGCCCTGCTGGTCACCTTCGGCGTAGATGCCGCTCCTTCACTCGGTATGTATGCTTTGCCGATGGTTGGCGTCTTGATCGCTCTGCGCGATTTCTTCAGCGGCGGCGTGGCGCCCCAGGCACTGGCATTGACGTGGATTGCAGCGGCGGGGTACGCCATGCTGTCTATTTTTCTGGCAGCCTACGTCTTCTCCCGCGAATGGGCCCTCATGCGCGGCGTGTGAGAATTCCCCAACCCCCGCGTCTATTCCCCCTGGAATTCTGTCTCACCCATCCAGACGGCCAAAGTTGTATTTTTTGCCCAGTAATGTTAAGATAACAGAGTGTTATCACTCAGCTTCATTATCCGACGTCTCTGGATCACGGATGACACGAATGGACAAATGCCACGAATTTCGGCTTCTAGTTGTGAAAAGCATTCGTGAAATTCGTTTATTCGTGTAATTCGTGATCGAAAATCAGACTTTTGGCCACGAATGTCGGGCAGTAAATCACTCAGCCACAAAGTGTGATGCAATGTCATGAAGTTAAGGGGAAACTAGACTTCGGAAGTTTCAAAAGCGTGATAAGTGGGAATAGGGCAAGGAGGTGACCAAATGGAAAGACTAAAGCGTTTCTGGGGAGCTTTCAAAGACGTAGCCATTCTCTTCTCGTTCATCGTCAATTTCGTGATGGTCATTTTGCTCATGGTGATCAGCGTCCCGGCCCTGCAGACGACCTTCGCCCTCAAGACCGGGCTGCTCGAACCGTTGTTGAACGACCTGGACGCCGCTTTCGTGGGTCTGGGAGAGGCGAGCATCGACGCCACGATCAACATCGACGAACAACTGCCCATCCAATTCGATTTGCCCCTGGACGAGACGCTGCCTGTCCAGTTCGATCTGGTGCTTCGACAGCACACGAGCGTGGTGTTGCAACAGCCCGTCCCTCTCTACGGTTTGCCGGCCCAGTTCAACCTGCCTGGCGGCGGCGGCGTGATCAACGGCAACGTCTCTCTCTCCTTGCCGGCCGGGTTGCAACTCCCGGTCAGCCTGGACCTCGTCGTGCCGGTCAGCCAGACGATTCCGGTGCACATGCTCGTGCCGGTCAGCCAGACGATCCCCGTGCGCATGGAGGTGCCTGTCCACATTCCTCTGGGGGAGTCGGGACTCGATCCGGTCGTATACGATCTGCGCAGCGCCATTCGACCGGCGCGGCAACAAATCGAGGCATTGCCCGACGGCATCGAATTATTCAAATGACTCAAATGACAAGGAGTGTGATTTGACGACTCAATCCCCATTGCCCCCGCCGCCGACACGGTCGGTCACTGATCGGCCGATCTGTGATTACGAAGGTTCCGCCTACCGCACCGAGTTTTGGGTGGCGGAACGGGCGTACGAGGACGCCGCTGAGCGGGTGGCGCTCTCTCACATGTTGCCGCCGACGGGACGCCGCTTGATCGAGATCGGCGCCGGTTACGGCCGCTTGGCAGATCTGTACAGCGGTTACGACGAGGTGCTCTTTTTCGACTACGCATTCTCGCAACTTCAACAGGCGCAGGAGATGTGGGGGCAGTGCGGCCCCGGCGGGCGACCCCGCTACGTCTACGTCGCCGGCGATTTCTACCAACTACCCTTTGCCCCTGGCCTTTTCGACACCGTCACGAGCATTCGCACGCTCCACCACGCCGCCGACGCCCCGGCGGTTTTGCGGGGCGTTGGGCAGATCGTGGCGCCGGGCGGGACGTTCGTCCTGGAATTCGCCAACAAACGGAATCTGAAGGCGATCCTGCGCTATCTATTGCGGCGCCAATCCTGGTCCCCCTTCGACCGGGAACCGGTCGAATTCGTGGCGTTGAACTTTGACTTCCACCCGGCCTGGATTGCAGAACAGTTGACGCGAGCGGGCATGCAGGTTGAGGCCCAACGTGCCGTTTCTTATCTGCGCCTGGGTCTTCTCAAACGGGCGGCGCCGACGAGCCTGCTCCTCGCCCTGGAGCGATGGCTCCAGCCGACGGGGGCCGTGTGCCAGTTGTCGCCCAGCGCATTCGTGCGCTGCGTGGCAGCCGGTGATAAGCCCCCGGCGCTTGAGGGTGCCTTTTTCCGCTGCCTGGTTTGTGGGTCCACGATGCTGCTCGAAGAGACGGACGCGCTCTCCTGCACCGATTGTGGCCATCGTTTCGAGATAAGGGACGGCATATACGATTTCAAAGTACCTTCTCGATAAGTCGGGGGAAAAGTAGGGCGGAATGGGGCATTCCGCTTTACATTACCCCGGTTTATGGAGATGATACGATTTCAAGTCTGTTGGAGAGGGGATGTGAGATGAGCGCCAGAAACTACCAGGCCCTATTTGCCGATTTGATCTTCAACGAACAGGGAGAACCGCTGAAAGTCGTTCTTGTGGGGCAGACGCCCCATTATGCGATTCCCGACGAGGGATTCTTGCGTCACGTCGAGGCAGAGCATGTCGACCGGCAGATCGTGGACATGATGCAAGAACACGTCCAGTCGATGCGTGATATGGTCACCGAGGGCGTGATCCACATGCTGGGTGAAGAAGATCTCTTCACCCGCGCATCTATCGAACACGCCATCGACAACATGGATCGGATCCTGGAACCGGGAGCGGTAGACACCGACGAATTGCGCACCGCCCTGTGGATGACCGGTTTCCGCGCCACCGTCGACGTCCACGGCGACGTGCTCCACCTGGAAATTCCCGGTTCGGCAAGAGATGAAGAGGATCTCTGAAGTGAGTGGGAAATTTCCGGGTCGCTAGGATTGATATACCGCTCCGAGGCGGCGGATTGTGATCCGCACTGCACACGTATGGAGAGCAGAGACATTCGCTAACTGCACAGGTTGAAACATGTACAAACGATAGTGATCAGGAGGTGTCGTATGTCTGGTTTACCCATTCGCCGGGCTACTGTGGCCGGTCACTTTTACCCCAGCGATCCGGACCAGTTGCGCCGGACGGTCCGGGGATATATGGCCGAGGCGCAGCTCCCCCAGGATCTAGGTGACGTCCGGGCCGTCATCGCCCCCCACGCCGGTTACGTCTACTCCGGTCCTACGGCGGGATACGCTTTCAAGGCCCTGGCCGAACTACCCGAAAAATCTCGGACCGTCTTTTTGATGGGACCGGCTCATCGTGTTTACGTCGCCGGCGTCGCGTTGGGGAGCTACTCCGCTTTCCAAACGCCGCTGGGGGCGGTTCTCATCGCCGTGGATCGCGTCGGAGATATGCTGGACAGCGCCAACCTCTACACGCACGCCCGAGAAGCCCACGCTTCTGAGCACTGTCTCGAGGTCGAGGTACCATTCTTGCAGGAAGCGCTGTCCGATTTTCAGTTGATCCCCATGCTGTTCGGCGACGTCGATCCCAAACGAGTCGCCGCCGACTTGATTGACCGCGTCGGTCCCAATGACCTGATCGTCGTCTCCAGCGACCTTAGCCATTACCATCCACACGAGCAGGCGCAAAGGATCGACCAGGCGTTTCTGGACGCACTGTTGGCGGGGAACGAGCGGGGCGTGATCGAAGGAGAGGCCTGCGGCAGCGCACCGACCGTGGCGCTGATGGAAATCGCCCGCCAAAAGGGCTGGTCGCCCCGGTTGCTGGATTACCGGACCTCCGGCGACACGGCCGGGGACAAGCTTGAGGTCGTCGGCTACAGCGCCGTGGCATATACCCGTTGACTTTATGGAAGACGTTACGACCGGACATTTTGCAGATCGTGTGAGATTGTGATCTGACGAATGGACGAATGGCACGAATCTGATCAAACATCGGACAAGCAAGTTTTGGTCAAAAACGCCCCGTAGCAAATGGAAGGATAGAAGAAATGGCCCTCACGTCCGAAGAAAAGCAAATCCTCATCCAGGTAGCCCGGGAAGCGATTGCTCGGGCCGTCCACGGACGAGAAGCGCCCGCCATCGACCTGGACACTATCCCCGATACCCTGAAGCGAGATGGCGCCAGTTTCGTCACCCTGACCGAGCATGGCTCGCTGCGAGGCTGTATCGGTTCGTTGGAGGCCCGGCGTCCGTTGATCGTCGACGTCCGCGAAAACGCCGTCGCCGCCGCCCTCCACGATCCTCGCTTTCCGACGGTGCAACCTCACGAGTTGGGCGATCTGAAAGTCGAAGTCTCGGTGCTCAGCGAAGCGCAACCGCTGGCATACGAGGACGCCGAAGACCTGATCGCCCAACTGCGTCCCGGTGTGGATGGCGTTGTGATCGAGCAAGGTTGGAACCGGGCGACGTTCTTGCCCCAGGTCTGGGAGAAAATCCCTGATCCCCATCAATTTATGGAACATCTGTGCCGCAAGGCTCACTTGCCGCTGGACGCCTACCGGGACCCCGGGCTCGATGTGTACACTTACCAGGTGGATAAATTCGAGGAATCGTAGCTTCCCAGGTTGACCACGGATTTCACGGATTTTTCTTCTTCCAGTTCGTGTCAGACCGTGAAATCTGCGTCAACTCACGTTCAGTTCCCGGCACAAGCGGGCCAGGTGGTCCAGGGCTCGCTCGACACGGGCTTGGTTCTCCGGCTGGTTGAGCCACAGGCTGACGCCGCTGGGGTGGGGCAGGGGCACGATCCAGTAACCGGCGCCCACGGACGTTTGCTGTCCGCCCACGGACGTTTGCTGTCCGCCCACGGACGTTTGCTGTCCGCCGCGTCGAACCTCGCCCACGACGTCACTCAGGCGGACGCGCCCTAAGAAGCGGCGCACCGCCAGCCCGCCCACCGGCGCGAGTATCTCCGGGCGCACCAGCGCCAATTCCTGTGCCAGGAAAGGTGCGCACAATTTCTGCTCCGCCCGCGTGGGCGCTCGATCCCCTTTGCTGCCGGGCGCTCGTCCGGGGTAACACTTGGTCACGGCCGAGAGATATTGCGTCGATCGAAACACGTCTTCTTCCCAACCGGCCTGGGCCAACCACTGGAAAAGGCGCGTGCCAGAACTCCCGTTAAAGGGACGGCCTACCTCAGTTTCTGTGATGCCCGGCGCCTGTCCCACTAACATTACCCGCGCTGTGGCTGGCCCGGAGAAGACCGCGCCGGGCGCGACGTTATATCCCTGCTCGATACAAAGTCGACACGCTCGCATCCGGTCGTGGAGCGCGGCGAGTTCAGTTTCGGCGGTCAAGCGCTCCGCTTCAGCCATCCGTCCCCCTCTTCTGTGCGACGATCAGCACCCGCCCCGTCTGCACGGCTGATCCCACGAGTTGCTCGTCTTTCCCGGCATCCGGACCCGAGCGTCGGCCTGCGTCGTAAACAGCCAGGGGCGCCAGCCCGGCCTCTTCCAACAGGCCACGTAGCACGTCTATGGGATACCCCCGTTGTACGTGGGTCTCGAGAAATCGCTCCCAGACCCCCTCTCCCAGCCGGATGAAGCCGTGAAAGGTCAGCGTGTTGATCGCTCGTTCGTGGTCCCAGCGCGTGCGCCCGGCGATGAACAGATCCTCCGAATCGTACTGGATGAAATCGTGGCTGTTCCACTCCTCCGCCAGGCCATATAAGGTGTTCACGTCGAAGATGTAGAGCCCGCCTGGCCGCAACACGTCGGCCACGCACCGGAAAGCGGCCGCTAGATCCGCCTCTTCCAGGAGGTAATTGAGGCTATCGTACATACAAGTGACCAGATCGGCCGCCGGTCGCCCGTCCTCGGGGAGAGAAAAATCGCGCATGTCGGCCTCAATTAGCGTGACCGATTGCGCGCTACTGCTCGTCGCATCTGCCTGGGCCACGCGCTGGCGAGCCTGATCCAACATATACGGCGAGCGATCCACCCCCGTGACCTGGTATCCGGCCTCGGCGAACGCGGCCACGGCGATACCGGTGCCGCAGGCTACGTCGACCACGTGCTCGATTTGCTCCAGCCCGTGGACGTCGGCCAGATGGCGCATGCGGCCAGCCATCCGCTCGGCGAAGTAGCCCCAACCGGCCAGATCGTAAATAGCTGATAAAGCTTGATAAGGTTTCGTCATATCATCTCCTAACCTGGACGAGCCAGATCCAATAAGGAATCGTTGACCGCCAAATTCTTGCTTGCTGTGCAGGGATATCATTGGTTAGGCCCTAACCTGGCAGGAGCCGCTGCGCTTCCAAGCCAGAACCAATAAAGGAGCCATTGATCGCCAAATTCTTGCTCGACGTGCAAGGACCTATCCCGGACAAGCCGGAACCAATAAAGAGTTTCTCGTATGCAAAATTCTTGCACAAAAAACGAGAATTTCATTATAGGCACTGTCGGTTAGGCCCTGTAGCACTGTAGTGTTGAGGGCCATATTGTATTGCAGACTCAAGGGTACGTCAAGGGCGTCTCCTCATCAGGCGCTTTTTCATTACCCGACATCTCTGGATCACGAATGACACGAATGGACAAAAGACACGAATTTTGGTTTCGAATTGTGAAAAACATTCGTGAAATTCGTTTATTTGTGGGATTCGTGATAGAAAACCAAGCTCTTGACCACAAATGTCAGGTAGCATAAGGTGCTTTTAGGCTTTGCGATAGATCTGAAATTGGGGTATACTTGTTTAGCTCAGTCTAAGTGGAAAATGCCAGATTGTATAATCTGGAGATCGTTTTGATAGAGGGAGGAGAGATTTCATGACACAGAACGTTTTCGAGGAATTCAAGTGGCGCGGGTTGATTTACGACCACACCGAGGGACTGCCCGATCTGTTGGCGGAGGAGAAAGTCACCGTCTACATCGGTTTCGATCCCACGTCGGACAGCCTCCAGGTGGGTAACCTGCTGGCGCTGATGGGTTTGGCGCGCATGCAGCGCTTCGGCCACACCCCCATCGCCGTCGCCGGCGGCGGAACGGGCATGATCGGCGATCCCAGTGGGAAATCGCAGGAGCGGCAACTGTTGAGTTATGAGGCGGTCGAGGCCAACGTCGAGTCGATCAAGGAGCAGTTGGCCCATTTCCTGGATTTCGAGGCCCGGGACAATCCGGCGCAGGTCGTGAACAACGCCTCCTGGCTGATGCCCCTTTCGATGATGGATTTCCTGCGCGACGTGGGCAAACATTTCACCGTCAACTACATGGTGGCCAAGGATTCGGTCAAATCCCGGTTGAGCGGTGAGGAGGGGATCTCCTACACCGAGTTCAGTTACATGCTCCTTCAGGCGTACGACTTCTTGCACCTGTTCGAGCATCACGGGTGCAAGGTGCAGGCCGGCGGCAGTGACCAATGGGGCAACATCACGGCCGGTGTCGAACTGATCCGCCGGGTGCGGGGCGAGCGGGCCTACGGCCTGGTCTACCCCCTGGTCACCACAGACGACGGCGCCAAGTTGGGCAAGACCGCCCAGGGCACCATCTGGCTCAGCGCCGAGCGCACGTCGCCGTATCAATTCTACCAGTTCTGGCTCAACCAGGACGACGCCGACGTCATCAACTACCTGAAGTATTTCACCTGGCTCACCCGGGACGAAATTGAGGGCCTGGCGCAGAAGCTGGCGGCCCATCCCGAACGACGAGACGCCCAGCGCACGCTGGCCCAGGAGATGACGCGCATGGTCCACGGCAAAATGGCCCTGTTCAAAGCGGAACAAGCGGCAGAGGTGTTGTTCGGCGGCGAGATCGCCGGTTTGACGGCGGCCGAGATCCAGGAGATCTTCGCCGACGCGCCCTCGAGCCGCCAGCCTAAATCAGCCTTCGAGGGTGAGGGCATGCCGGTCGTCGACCTCTTGGCCGAGACTGGGCTGGCGCGCTCCAAGGGGCAAGCCCGGCGCCTGGTCGAAGGCGGTGGCGTCTACGTCAACAACCAGCGCGTCGGCGACGTCGAGCAGAGCGTCGCGCTGGATGATGCTATCGAGGGCCGCTTCGTCGTGTTGCGCCGTGGGAAGAAGACCTATCACCTGGTCCGTATCGAGTAGCCTGTCCTGATCAGGTGATGTCGGCCATCGAGATACCGCGGTTTTCGGCCCGCTGGGCCATCCACTCCTTGATGTTGGCCGGCGGCGTGGGGGTTTCTCCCTCGGGGCGGCGCGCCAGGCTCAGCGCCTCGGTAGGGCAGGTGATGGTGCACGCCCCGCAGCCCACGCAGCGGGCGTATGTCACCTCGCACACCTCTCCGGGTACCGAGAGAGCGCCGAACTGGCAGCGCTCGAGGCAGTCCTCGCAGCCGATGCACACCTCGGCGTCCACCACGGCGTAGAAGTCGGAGTGGGCGATGGCGCTGGGGATGCCGAATTCGGTCACGCTCCGCAATACGCCGCAGCAGCAGCTACAGCAATTGCAGATGTAATACATGCCGTCGCGGTAGTTGCCGGGACAGTGGACCAGGCCCGCGTCTGCCGCCTGTTGGAGAATGTCCAGCGCCTCTTCTTTGTCGATCTCGCGGGTGACGTCGTTGTTGGCGAAGACCCCCTCGACCGGCGCGAAGAGCAGGCATATCTCGACCGGGTAGTCGCACGTCTTGCCGAGCAGTGCCTGTTGAACCCGGCAGATGCAATCGCGCACGCCCCAGGCCTTGGCCTGCTCGACCAAGTTGACCGCGTGCTCGTAGGGCGCGATCTCCAGGCCAGCCGGTATCGCCTCGGCGACCGGGATGACGCGGTGAATGGCAGGCTCGGGTCGGGCGATCCCGGCGCCCCGGGTCTCTTGAAGATATTGTTCGACCAGGGCGGCCATCTCGGCGTCCATCCGGGGCAACTGTTCCTCGTAAAAGCCGACGGCGAAGGGCATCAGCCCAAAGAGTAACTGATGCTCGCCTCTCTTGAGGCGGATCAGGCCATCGCGCACCATCTGCTTGAGGGTGCGGCGGGCAGTGCGTTCGTCGACGCCGGCGCGCGCGGCGATGTCGGCGGCCGGCTCACGGGTCAACTTCATCACACTGGCCAGCCGGGCCTCCTCTGGAGTGAACATCTTGGCCAACAGACGCAGTTCGACACCGCTTTTGGTGGCGGGGAAACCGTTGGGAATGGCATCCAGTCGTTGAGCTAATTTTCGATAGACATCCTCAGACGCGGTCATTTGAAGACCCTCCTATTTTTAAGGTTGGGGGGGGCTGAATACCCTGAGAGTGTACCACAACGTTTGTAAAACGCAACCGGTGCGGGCGTGTGGCACATCTCCTTGGGTGTCCGGGCAATCGTGGTATAATGTGAAACGGTTGATCCCCAATCATTACTCATAGGACTTACGCAGTTGAATAAAATGGGACGCAGACAACGCAGACTTTCGCAGATAAAGACTAAAAAATCAGCGTTTGTCCGCGTTTTTCTGCGTCCAAAATCCTTTCGCAATGATCAAGTGCGTAACTCCTAACTCATTTTGTATCACTTTGGGCGGGTTTATGACAGCAGATTCTTTAGTCGGTCAGACCATCGGCGTTTACGAGGTCGTGGATAAAATCGGCCAAGGCGGCATGGCCGAGGTATATCGCGGCTTTCACCCGGCTTTACGCCGTTACGTGGCGATCAAGTTCCTGGGACGTTCCCTGCGGGCCGACCCCGACCTCTCCCGGCGTTTCCAGTTGGAAGCCCAGGCCATCGCCTCGCTGCGGCACCCCAACATCATCCAGGTCTTCGATTTTGGCCCTTACGAGGGCGGCTATTACCTGGTGATGGAGTACGTGGAAGGGGCCGACCTGCGGGCCGAGGTGGCGCGCCGGCGGGCGGATGGGCGGCCCTTCACCCCCGACGAGATCCTCGACATCCTGGGGCAGGTGGCCGATGGGCTGGACTACGCGCACCGGCGGGGCATCGTTCACCGGGACGTCAAGCCGGGTAACATCCTCCTGACCGCCGACGAGCGCCAGGCCATCTTGACCGATTTCGGCCTGGCGATGCTGCTGGACCGGATCAGCCAGATTTCCCGAGGCCACACCTTTGGCACGCCGGAGTACATCGCCCCGGAACAGGCGATGGATTCCCGCGCGGCTTCCCCTCAATCCGACATCTACTCCCTGGGAGGCCTGTTGTACGAGATGGTGACGGGCCGTTTGCCCTTCGAGGCCGAATCGGCCATCAGCTTGGCCCTCAAACACATCGGGGAGGATCCCACGCCGCCCCGGCGTTATGCGCCCCAGCTTCCCGAGGCGGTCGAGGCGGTGATCCTCCGGGCGTTGGCCAAGGAGCCCGACGACCGTTTCGCCACCGCCCGCGAGATGGTCGACGCCCTGCGCCAGGCCTGGTCATCCGGCGTGTCCCAGCCCATTATCTCCTGGGCGCAAGGCGTCGGCGGCGAGGCGACCGGCGAGCCGAGCATTCCTGGGCGGGATGGGCCGCCGACGCCTCCCCCGGATCGGCCGGCGTTTCAGGACAACCCATCGGATCCGGAGATGTCGACTGAGGCGTCGGCCGGGGATGCGCGACGCCGGTTGGTGTGGGTCGGCCTGCCGATTATCCTTTTGATTGGATTGAGTATCTTTCTGGCTGCTAAACCCGATTTGGGTTCCTGGGCCGCTTCATTTTTTCCGGGCTTGGCGCTTACGTCTACACTCACTTCCACGCCCACGTCGGTGTCTAGCAGGACGCCGACGCCGATACCTACACCGTCTTCGTCACCCAGCCCCTGGACGACCGTAGCGTCGGGTGGCGCGCTGGCCCAAGCTCAAACGCCGACGGCGACGGAAACGTCCACGCCGGCGCCGACAGAAACGCTCACACCGACACCGACGGCAACGTATACCCCGACACCGACGCCAACGCATACCCCGACACCGACGCCCACCGAGACGCCTACGCCCACGCCCACCGATACACCCCGCCCCACGCCGACGCCGACGCCTACCCTGGCGCCGGGCGAGACGGTGGCGCGTCCGGCGGATGGCATGCTGATGCATTTCGTCCCCGGTGGCCCCTTCCTCATGGGGGCTGATGAGGAAAACGACCCGGAGGCCAATTCCCGCGAGAAACCGCAGCACGAGGTGACGCTCAGTCCATTCTGGATGGACGAGACGGAGGTGAGCAACGCCCAATACCGGCATTGCGTTCGGGCCGGGGTGTGCAGCGAACCGGCCAAGACGGGCGCGTACAGCGACACGACCTTGAGCGAGCATCCCGTCGTGTTCGTCACCTGGGCACAAGCGAACGATTATTGCGCCTGGCTGGCCGTCGAGACTGGGTGGGACGTGCGTCTGCCGACCGAGGCCCAATGGGAAAAGGCGGCCTCGTGGGATCCTGCCAGTGGCGCCAAGCGGCTCTATCCCTGGGGAGGCGAGGCCCCCGATGGAACCCGGCTGAACTACCTGGGGACGCGGCTCGGCCGCACCAGTCCCGTGGGCCAATATCCCGGCGGGGCCAGCGCCTACGGCATCCTCGATATGGCGGGCAATGTGTGGGAATGGGTGGCCGATTGGTACGGCAGGGATTACTACAGCGCCGCCGATGATTTGCCCTCCGACCCGCTGGGCCCGGCCCAGGGAACGCAGAAAGTAATGCGAGGGGGATCGTACGGGTATGGGTCCCGCTACGTCCGCACCACCCACCGCGAGGTGGCGAACCCCGAGCAGGCCAAGGGGGGTGGATTGGGTTTTCGTTGCGTCGTCAACGGCGAGCGACTACCCTGAGAGGAGGCCGATGAACGAAGCGTCTGAGACGCCACGTCAGGCGTTGGAACGATCTCGCCAGGCCACCATCAAGGCCTTCCGGCAGGTGGATGACAGCACCCTGGTGCGTCTGACCCGCCTCACGCTGCCCGAGATCCGGGCGATTCAACGGGAGGTCGCCCAGGTTCTGCCGGCCGGCAATCTGCCGGCCTTTGTATTGAGCGGCCTGGTCAAACTCAAGGGGCGGCGCGTATCCGGCGAGCAGGCCCAGCGGGACGTTGCCACGCTGCTGCGGGGGATCAGTCTCCTGCCCCAGAGTTTGTATGGCGTCTTCGTCGCCGGACCGGCGGCCGTGCTTTACGCTTATCAGAAGTTGTTGCAATTATCGGGTAAGGACCTGGACAGCGCGTTCCCCCAGGGGACCTGGCAGTTCTATCTCCAGTTTGGGCTGCGCGAGGACACCGCCCGGCACGCCTGTGAGACGCTCGGGTTTCACCGGGACATTTCTACCTCCGCCGATCCGCTGCTCGAGGCCAGCGCCTGGCTCTGCGCGGCGTTAGAGATGTTGTACAGTTACGACGATCTCCTGGCTGTCGATTGGTGCGAGCGGGTGACGTTGCGCCTGGTGCTGGAAGAGGCTGCCCGGGCCGAGATCGGCCGGCGCTCTCCCTTCGCCACCTTGATACAGGATTGGAACCAGGCCCGCCCCTATCACGGCCCTCCGGACGACGTCGATTATTTCGCCCATCGACGAAGGGTCTTCCAGGATTTTCTACGAGAACCATTGGACACGCTGCCCCAGGCCGCCCGGGAGCACTTTCGACGGCGGCGCCAGGCCTGCTTTGCGGAGGAACTGCCGGCTTACCAGGAGCAGATGAGTATCCTGGCGGCCCTGGTTCCCGATCGCTATCACGAGCAGAAAGCGCCCATCCCCCTGTGGCGGGCGGCCGTCGCCTTTGTCTGGCAGGGGCGCACTTACTTGTTGCCGGCCTGCCAGCGGGACGAAAAGGGTAGCCCGCTCTGTTATCCTTCGCCAGGTGATGAAACGCCCGTACCTCTTTACGCCCTTCCCGATGGGACGTTGTGCACTGCCGATCATTGCCCCCTGGTGGTGGATCGTTCTGGTCATGTGTATTGCCAGGAGGACGGGCGACGCCTGGGAGATTTGTGCCCCCCGACGCCCGAGATGGTCCGGGGATGGGTGGCGGCTGTTTTCTCGGCGCGAGACCTGGGGCCAGCGCCGGGCCTGGACCTGCTCTTGGTCGAGAGTCCCCGTTCACTCCAACCCCGCTTGCGGGAACAACTCCCCGAGGCCACCCGGGCCGAGCTGGACGCGCTGCGTCGGGCCCCCATCTTCCTCAACTGGGATGTCCAATCCCGGCAACAACCCCTGGCCCACATCCGGCGCGCTCGACGGGGTATCGGCGACCACGCGCTGACTATTTTCCGCACCGACCGGGGCGTCGTCTTCGACCAATCACACGTCTTTTTCGATGGGATGTGGGGGATGGCCGTGGCCGAGGTGATGACCGGTCGCGCGATGTGCTGGCGCCATCGCTTGCTAGGCCAACCGAAACCGCCTGTGCTGGGGATGCCGGTTCCGCTGGCGTTGAATGTCACGCCCGAGTTCGAATCGTTGGCCCAGGCAGAGTGTTACCCGGGTGAGGCCGCCGCCGAGTCGGGTGGAGTGGATATGAAGGCCCTCGCCTGCCTGCGCCGCTGGCTTCGACAGCGGGGGGCCTCGCTGACGGTCAACGATGTGTTGATCCTCTATCGCTTCTTCCACGCCCGTTGGTATCGTCCCTCCCAGGAGGTTCGGCAGGCGGTGGCGGATTTTGGGCGACGGGCCAACACGCCGGCGGCCCGCGAGGCCCTGCAATCCATCGAGGAGACGTGGGCCCGCTTCCAGGAGACGAATCCCGCGCTCCTCATCCCGATGGACGCCAGCAACATCTCTCCCAGGGAACGGGTGTTTCCGACGACGTTTCGCAATCCGTTGACTGAGATCGAGCAGAAGTACGCCGCTGCCCAGGCGCGACACCAGGCCTACCGGAACTCGTCGAGCCCCGGTGACTGGGACGCTTTCGACCGGGCGCGCCGGGAACTCCTGGCCTACCTGAAGGCGTTCGGGGAGTTGCTGGATGCGCTCAAGGCGGTGACGATGCGAGGGGAGAGTTTCAACACGGCGAGCATCCGGCTGCTGGCTCACCTGCCCAACTCGATGCAGCATCTCCTGGATCAGGTGCCCCAGCGTATCGGGATTCTCAACGAGGTACTCAAGGGGAACGAGGTCTTTTCCAACGGTGGGCGCGTCGCACCGGGCTCTTCGCTGACCCGCTTTATCAGCGCCAAGGACGACGGGGAGACGAAGGCGTTAGTCTGGGGCGTCCTCACCGACGATCAAGATCGGATGCAAATCAGCCTGCGCGATTTTCGTCCCTTTGTGCCCCCGCTTCTTGCGTTGGGCGAGCGTACGTTGGTTGATCTTCTGGCCGAGGACTATTTGCAGAGCTATGTACGGGGCTTCAATCGCTTCGTCGCCGACCTGGGCGTCTTGGTAGCCCAAGAGGCGTGACACCATTTGTTACACAGGCTCTCTGCTAGTTCGTGTGCTCGGCTTGGCAAGCGATCAATTTTTTGCCACGAACCGTCCGTTTGCAGCGGATGGGCGGGGGTTTGGGTTATTTGGCGGGTGCGAAGCACCCGCCAAATAACCCAAACCCCCGCTCTCCATCGCTGCAAGGGACTGGCCTGAGC
>DSAR01000114.1 GCA_011046405.1 Chloroflexota bacterium
CTCCTCTCTCCCCTCTCCCCTCTCCCCTCTGTGTAGGGATCCGGCACGAACAGTTCCGCCGTCAGGCCGGGGTGGTTCAAGTAACCCCGGGCCAGGTTCGCGCCGCCGATGTATAATTCGCCCGGCACGCCCACCGGCACCGGCTGGCCGAGATCGTCCAGGACGTACACGCGCACGTTGTCCACCGGCCGGCCGATGGGGGGCAATCCCTCGGTTCGACCGTTCGCTTGCACCGGCGTCCACGTGGCCACCACCGTGTTCTCCGTCGGGCCGTAGTTGTTCACCACTTCGAACCCCAGATCCTCACCCGGCCAGTGGCGCAGCCGGTCGCCGCCGGTCAGCAACTGCTGTAGGGCCAGGTCGCCGGGGGCGCTGCCCAGCGCTCCCGCGTCCAGTGCCTCCAGCACCATCTCGGCCAGCGGCGTGGGCATGAAACTGACGGTGATCTCATGCGTTGCCAGCCACGCCAGCAACTGCGGCGGCGAGAGTCGTACCGCCTCTGGCGGGATGTACAGACTGGCCCCGACGGTCAGGTAGGGCCAGATCTCCCACACCGACGCGTCGAAGGCGGGGCTGGCCAATTGCGTGGCCCGGTCGGCCGCCGTCACGCCGTACGCCCGCCGGTGCCAGGCGCACAGGTTGACCAGGCTGTCGTGCTGCACCTGCACCCCCTTGGGGCGGCCCGTCGAGCCAGACGTGTAGATCACGTAGGCCAGGTTCTCCCCGGCGAGTGCCCGCGCCGGCTTCTGATCCGGCTGTTGGATGAGGTTTGCGACGTTCGCACCGTTCGCCTTCTCATCAGACAGACTCACGACCTGCGCCTCCACCTGTTGCAGCCGGTCCAGCAGGTGTTCCTGGGCCAGCAGCACCGGCGCGCGCACGTCCGCTAGCACGAAGGCCAGGTGCTCCTCGGGATAGGCAGGATCCAGGGGCAGGTACGCGCCGCCCGCCTTCAGTACGCCGAGCGCCCCGACGATCAGTTCCGCGGAGCGCTCGGCGCAGATGCCGACCGGCACCTCCGGCCCGACGTCCAGTCGTTGCAGGTGGTGGGCCAGTCGATTGGCCCGCCGGTCGAGTTCCCGGTAGGTCATCGAGCCGCCCGCCCAGACGACGGCCGTCGCGTGGGGCGCGCGCCGGGCGCAGGCCTCGAACAGGTCCGGGACGGTTTGGTCACGGCCATCGGCACGATCGACCGAGGTCCCGCTCCACACCTCTAGCAGCGTGCGCTTTTCCTCGCGGGTGAGGGGCGAGAACGTCTCGTGGTGGGCCTGGGGTGTGCTGGCGATGGCCCGCAGCGTCTCCAGGTAGTACGCGCCCCACGTCTGGACCTGGTCCGCGCTGAATTTCTCACCGTCGTACTGCAACATCAGCAGGATGGGCGCCCGCTCCGACCAGAACGTCTGGTTCAGGCTGAAGGAGACGGCCAGATCGAAGTGGTTGTCGTTGGTCCCCGCGCTCAGTTCCAGGATCTCGAAATCTTCCTGGCCCGATAGGTCCTCGAGGGCGTGGAAGTGCACGAAGTTGAAGGTCACTGGGAGCAACGGCTGCTCGCCCCATGCCTTCTGCAACATCGCCAGAGGATAACGCCGGAAGGGCAGCATCTCGCGCTCGGCGTCGAAGACCGCCTGCACCAGTTCCGTCCACGTCCCGGGCCTCAACTTGAACCGGAACGGCGGCGTGTTCAGGAACAACCCCCGGACTTGATCGCCGTCCGGCGTCTCCGGCCGCCCGTTGGAGACTAGCCCGGTCAGGACGTCACTTTGCCCGCTGATCACGCCCATCGCCTTGACGTGGGCGGCCAGCAGGATGCTCTTGAGCGGCACGCTCGCCCGTTGCACCAACCGGTTCAGCCCTGCGACGACGTCGTCCGGGACGGGCAGCGCTTCCCCCTGCATCCTGCGGCCCTCCAGGTCGTCCAGGGGCCGGGGGGAGAGCGGTAGGGCAAGAGGGCTGGCGCCGGCCAGTTGCCGGGACCAGTAATCGCGGCACGCCGGTGACTCGACAGCCTCTTTTTCCAGGCGGACGAAGTCCCGGAAGGTCGCGACCAGCGGCCGGTCGGCCGGCGGCGCCGCGCCGCGCACCATCGTCACGTACCGGTCGAATATCTCCGCCAGCGTCGACGTCAGGCTCCATCCGTCGAAGATGGCGTGGCACTCGGTCAGCGTGAATTGGAACGTCGCGTTGGTACGCCGGTGGATGTGGAAGCGGATCAACGGCGGCTGTTTCAGGTCGAAGAGCCGGACGCGCTCGCCCGCCACGTAAGCCTGGATCTCCTCGTCCTGTTCCGCCCGGGGCAGGTGCCTCAGGTCCTCCATCGTGATCGGCAGGACGGCGTGGGGATGAAGCAATTGCAGCGGCTCGCTGTAGGCGGTCAGGTCGAACGAGGTGCGCAGCACCGGGTGCCGAGCGACCACGGCCTGGACCGCCTCGCGCATGACGTCGATGTCCAGCGGGGCCCGCAGGTGGAAACTATCCACGTTGTGGTAGACCGGGTCGTCGGGCGTCAGCGCCATGTGGTAGAGCATGCCGGCCTGCAACGCCGAGAGGGGATAGGCGTCGATCAGGCCCTCGGGGAGTCGCGCCCGGTCGGCCGGCGAGATCAGGCTAAAGGGCGCCGTCGGGGGGTGATCCGGGGCTTTCTCTTCGATTTGCTCCTGTTTCTGCTCTTTCTCTTGCGCTTCCTGGGGCGCCCTGCCGCGGGCGCGCTCGATCTCCTGGGCCAGGTCGGCGATCGTCTGGTGCTGGAAAAAGGTCTCCAGCGAGAATGCCAGCCCCCGGGCCCGGGCCAGCGCCAGCACGCGGACGCTGCGGATCGAATCGCCGCCCAGGGCGAAGAAGTTATCGTAGACGCCCACCTGTTCGACGCCCAGCGCCTCCGACCAGACCGCTGCCAACGCCTTCTCGATGGAGGTCTCGGGCATCACGTAGGGCGCCTCCAGGTCAGGCCGTTCGGAACCGGGCGCCGGCAGGGCCCGGCGGTCGATCTTGCCGCTGGCCGTCAGGGGGAACTCCGGGAGCAGCACGAAGGCGGCCGGTACCATGTATTCGGGCAGGCGCGGCTTGAGGAACATGCGCAGATCGGTCACGCTGGCGTCTTCGCCGGGGTTGAGCACCGCGTAGGCCGTCAGGTACACGTCACCGGGACGGTCATCGCGGGTGATGACCACCGTCTCGCGCACGGCGGGATGTTTGGCCAGGGCCGCCTCAATCTCGCCCAGCTCGATGCGGAAACCCCGCACCTTCACCTGGTGGTCGTTGCGTCCCACGTAGACCAGCTCGCCGCCGGGCCGGTAGCAGGCCAGGTCGCCGGTCTTGTACAGGCGGGCGCCCGGCTCCTGGCTGAACGGATGACAGACGAAGCGCTCGGCCGTGAGACCGGGCCGGTTGAGATACCCCCGCGCCAGGCCGGTCCCGCCGACGTACACCTCGCCGGGCACGCCCACCGGGACCGGGTGGAGTTGCTCGTCCAGCACGTAAATCTGGAGGTCAGGAATGGGCCGGCCGATGGGGCTGACGCCGGGCAACGCCAGGTCATCCCAATCGACCGGGCGATACGTCACGTGCACGGTGGTCTCAGTGATGCCGTACATGTTGACCAACAGGGGCTGGCTGTCCCCGTGCCGCTCGAACCAGGGACGCAGGCTCTGCAATTCCAGCGCCTCTCCCCCGAAGATCACGTACCGCAGCGCCAGGCCCCGGGACCACGCCTGGAGGTCGAGGGCGTCCTGCTCGGCGCCGAGCAGTTGCCGGAAAGCGGGCGGCGTCTGGTTCAGCACCGTCACCCGCTCGCGGGCGAGCAGGCGGTAGAACGTCTCCGGCGCGCGCGACACGTCGAAGGGCACGAGCACCAGCCGCCCCCCGTACAGCAGGGCGCCCCACAACTCCCACACCGAGAAGTCGAAGGCGTAGGAGTGGAACAACGTCCAGACGTCGCGGGCGTCGAACTCGTACCAGGGGAACGTCGCGTCGAAAAGGCGGGGCACGTTGGCGTGGGTGACCATCACCCCCTTGGGTTTGCCCGTCGAGCCCGACGTGTAGATCACGTAGGCCATGTGGGCCGTCTCGACGGCGCTCTCGGGGTTGCCGTCGTCGCACGCGGCGATGGCGTCCCAGTCAGCGTCCAGGCAGACGGTGCGCAACTGGTCTTCGAGGCAACCACTGGTGGGCAGATGGTCGACCAGGCCAGACAGCGTGAGTACCATCGGGGCCGCCGCGTCCTCCAGGATGAAGGCCAATCGCTCGGCCGGGTAGGCCAGGTCGAGCGGCAGATAGGCCCCGCCGGCCTTGAGCACGCCCAGGATCGCGACGACCGTCTCCAGGGAGCGATCGAGGCACAGGCCCACCAGCGTATCTGGCCCCACGTCCAATCGTTGCAGGTAGTGGGCCAGTTGATTGGCCCGCTGGTTCAACTGGCGATAGGTCAACTGGAGCCCCTCAAACGTCACGGCGATGGCGTCCGGCGTGCGCTCGACCTGCGCATCGAAGAGCCGGTGCAGGTATTGGCCCGTCGGTAGATCGGGGGGCGGCGGGTTCCACTCATCCAGCAACTGGCGTCGTTCAGCCGCCGTGAGCAAGGGCAAATCGACCACGCGCTGCGCGGGGTCGGCCACGATCCCCTCCAGCAGGACCAGGTAATGGGCCCCCAGCCGGTCGATGGTCGCCGGGTCAAAGATGTCGGCGTTGTATTCCAGGATGCCCAGGAGTTCCCCGTCCCGCTCCTCCACCGTCAGGATCAAATCGAATTTGGCCGTCCCGGTCTCGACGGGCAGCGACGAGATCGTCAGGCCAGGCAGCGTCAGATCGACGTCGGGGAGATTCTGGAAGACGAACATCACCTGGAAGATAGGGGTCTGGACCAGGTCGCGCTCTGGGTGCAGGGCGTCGACCAGCAATTCGAAGGGCAGGTCCTGGTGCTGGTAGGCCGCCAGGGCGGTCTCGCGGACCTGGGTCAGCAGTTCCAGGAACGAGAGATCGGGTGAAAAATCGCTTCTCAAAACTAACGTGTTGATGAAGGGGCCGATCAGTCCTTCGATCTCGGGGAGGCCGCGGTTGGCGACCGGCGTGCCCACCAGGATGTCCGGCTGCCGGGTGTAGCGGTATAACAGGGTCTGGAACGCCGCCAGCAGGGTCATAAACAGCGTCGCACTCTTCTCGACACTGAGGTCCCGGAGCGGGTCGACGAGGTCCTCAGGCACGACGAAGGTCCGGTGCCCTCCGCGCAGGCTCGGACGCGCCGGCCGGGGGCGATCGGTAGGTAGATCCAGGACCAACGAACTCCCGCTCAAGCGCTCCGTCCAGTAGGCTAATTCCCGTTCCCGCACGTCGCCTTGCAAGCACTCCCGCTGCCAGTGGGCGAAATCGGCGTACTGGATCGGCAGCGGGTCGAAATCGCAAGGCTCACTGGTGACCTGGGCCTCGTAAAACGCGCCCAGCTCGCGGAAGAAAATGCTCATCGACCATCCGTCGGAGATCAGGTGGTGCATGCACAGGGCCAACACGTGCTCGTCGGGACCCACCCAGAACAGCGTCGCCCGCAGCAACGGCCCCTGTTCAAACGAGAACGGGCGCAGCACCTCGGCGTGGATCGACCGATGCAGCCGATCAGCCATCGGTTCATCTGGCGCGTCGGCTGCCGTTTCAGAAAATTGCTCCCGCAGGTCGACGACCGGCAGCGCCAGCGTCAACGTCTCGGCGACTACCTGCTGAGGGTGGCCGTCAACCGTGGCCAGCGTGGTCCGGAGCGCGTCGTGGCGTTGAACGACCGCGTTCAAGCCGCGCTCCAGGGCCGCGACGTCCAGCGTCCCGCACATCCGCAGTGCGCCCACGATGTGGTAGGCCGGCGTGCCCGGTTTCAGTTGCTCCAGGAACCACATGCGCTCCTGGGCAAACGAGAGGAGTCGCTCGTCCGCGTTGGGGCGGGGCGTGATCGTGGCCGCCGGCGATATGGCCTCATCCTCGTCGCTCAACAGGTAAGACAATAATTCTAACTTATCATCATCCCAGACATTCTCGGTCACTGTGCCTTCCCCCTTCTTCCCCTTTTCAATCGTTCCGCTTGCAAGGCTTTCCTGATTTCCGCCGACGACATTCCGTCGAGTCGATTCAAAAGCTCGGCCGCTTTCTCCACCCGGCCCGGCGTCGTCTCCTTGGCGATCAACACCGGGGTCAGTTCGGCGATCGTCGCGTGGGTGAACAAATCCTGGATGCTCAGGTCGACCTGGAAGGCGGCCCGTATCCGCGAGATCAGTTGAGTCGCCAGCAGCGAATGCCCGCCCAAGGCGAAGAAACTGTCGCGGACGCCCACCCGGTCGACGGGCAGGACCTGGGTCCAGATGGCGACCAGGGCCTTCTCGACCGGCGTGTGGGGCGCGGCATATGCCTGCGCCAGGTTCGCCTCGCGGTCGGGCACCGGCAGGGCATGCCGGTCTACCTTGCCGTTGGCGTTCAACGGCAGTTCGTCCAGCAACACGAAGAAGGCGGGCACCATGTAGTCGGGCAGACGTTCCCGTAGATAGGCCCGCCAGGCCCCGTCCGCTTTCCCGTTCGCGCCGTTGGGGACCACGTAGGCCACCAATTGCCTGTCCCTTCCATTCGATCCCGACGGTCGCGCCACCACGGCCACGTGCTGCACGTCCGGGTGCCGGCCCAACACCGCCTCGATCTCGCCCAGCTCGATCCGGAATCCCCGTACCTTGACCTGAAAGTCGATCCGGCCCAGGAACACCAGTTGCCCGTCCGGCGACCACTTCACCAGGTCGCCCGTCCGATACAATCTCCTCCCCCCTCTCTGCTCTGTGAAAGGATCCGGCACGAAGCGCTCCGCCGTCATCGCCGGCTGCCCCAGGTAGCCCCGCGCCAGCCCGTCCCCGCCGACGTATAATTCCCCCGGCACGCCCACCGGCACCGGCGCCATGTGCTCGTCCAGCACGTAGACGCTGGTGTTGGTCACCGCCCGGCCGATGGGCACCGTCGTCGCGTCGGCCGCCACTGTCTCAACCGGGTACCAGGTCGCGTAGGTCGTGCTCTCCGTCGGCCCGTACATGTGCAATAACCGCTCCGGCCCACCGGCCCCCAGCACCCGGCGCACTGACTCCGGGTCCACCGCTTGCCCGCCGAACATCACGTGGCGCAACGTGGCGAAGGCGTCCGGCGCCTCCCGCGCAAATTGGTTGAACAGGGCCGTCGTCAGGAACAGGGCCGTCACTGCCTCCTCCCGCAGCAAGGTGACGAAACGCCGGTGTTCCAGCACCAGCCCCTCGGGGACGAGCACCACCCGTCCGCCGTTTAGTAACGGCCCCCAGATCTCGAAGGTCGCCGCGTCGAACGACGTGTTGGCCGCCTGGGGCACCACGTCCGATGCGTCCAATTGGACGTAGTCGGTGTTCAGCACCAACCGGTTCACGCCCCGGTGGGGGATCCCGATGCCCTTGGGCCGCCCCGTCGAGCCGGACGTGTACATCACGTAGGCCAGGTGATCGGCGTGGGTGCGCGGGTCCAGCGGCGTGTCTGCCTGGCGCGCGATGGCGTCCCCATCTCGATCGACGCATAGCACGTGGGCCGTCTCCTCCAACACGTGCCCCAGTTCCTCTCCTGCCGCGTCTTCCAGCAACAGTTCCTCGGTCAGCACTACCTGGGCCCCGGCGTCGGTCATCATAAAAGCCAGTCGCTCGGCGGGGTTGATCGGGTCCAGCGGCACGTAGGCCCCGCCGGCCTTCAGCACGGCCAGCATCGCCGTCACCATCTCCACCGAGCGGGTCATACACAGGCCCACCGGGGCGTCTGGCCCCACGCCCAACGCGACCAGGTGCCGCGCCAGCCGGTTTGCCCGGGCGTCCAGCGCCCCGTACGTCAGGTGGTGTGTCCCTTCCCCGGCGTGGGGATAGGCCAGGGCGACGGCGTCCGGAGTCCGTGCTGCTTGGGCCTCGAATATCTCGTGGACGCAGGTCTCGTGGGGGCAGTCGGTCTCCGTCCCGCTCCACCTTTCCAGGATCTCCTGCCGTTCCGCCGCCATTAAAATCGGGAGCGTGCACAAGTGCTGTGTTGGGTTACGGTCCAGTTGATCGCCCATGGCGGTCAACAGGGTCCGCAGATGACCGCCCATCCGCGCGATGGTGGCCGCGTCCAAACGGCGCCGGTCGTACAGGAACTTCACCGCCAGCTCGGGGTCCGGCACCACCACCACGGTTAAGGGGTAGTTGGTCCTCTCGACGCCCTGGAGATCGACGACTTGCAATCCCTCCTCTCGCCCCCAGGTCAGGTCACCGGCGGGATAGTTCTCGAAAACGAGCAGGCTATCGAACAGCGACCGGTCGCCGGGGATCGCGCTCCATTCCCTGACCTTGACCAGCGAGCAGTACTCGTATTGCCGCATCTCCACCTGTTGCGCTTGCAGGTGCTGCAGCCAGTCCGACAGCCGGTCCCGGGGAGCGAGCCGGACGCGCACCGGCAGGGTGTTGATGAACAAGCCCACCATCGACTCGGCGCCGGTCAGATCGGTGGGCCGGCCGGAGACGGTGGTCCCAAAGACGACGTCGTCCCGGCCGCTATAGCGACTCAGCAGGATGGCCCACGCGCCTTGCACCAGGGTGTTGAGCGTCAGGCGGTGCCGGCGGGCCAGGGCTTGCAGGCCGGTGCTTTCCTCTGCCGGGAGGGCCACGGTGTGCTCGAGGTAATCGGCCGTCTGGGCTGGTGAGGCGTCGGGTGGCAGCGCCCGGTCCACGCCCAACGGCGTGGGGACGTCCATCCCCGCCAGCGCCTGGCGCCAGAAGGCCTGTGCTCCCTGCTCGTCCTGCTGGCCCAGCCAGGCGATGTAATCCCGGTACGGGCGGCGGTCCGGCGCGGACGGTTGCCGCCCTCGGCGAAGGGCGGCGTACAGGTCGAAGACCTCTTCCAGGAGCAGGAACACGCTCCAGCCGTCCAGCAGCAGGTGGTGATGGCTCCAGACGAATTGATGGCGCGCCTCATCCTCCTGGATCAGGGTCAGGCGGATCAACGGTGCCTGGCTCACGTCGAATCCCCGGGCGCGGTCGGCCTGCAAGAACGCGTCCAGCCGCTCTCGCCGCTCCACGTCCTCCATCCCGCGCCACGCCTGCTGCTGCCAAGGGACCTCCACCCGGCGCTGCACCACCTGGAACGTCTTGTCGTATCCCTCCCAGGCGAAGAGCGTGCGCAGGATCGGGTGCCGGTCAATCAGGCCCTGCCAGGCGCGCCGGAAGGCATCGGCGTCGAGCGGCCCCTCGATGCGAAACAGCAGGTGCTCGAAATAGACGCCCGACCGGGGCGCGTACAGGGTATGAAAGAGGATGCCCTCCTGCAGGGGCGATAGGGCGTAAACCGCCTCAATGTTGACTTTCTTATTCATGCGTATCCCATCCTGTATTGTTTAAGCGTTGTTTTGAAAGGGTAACCGTTCAGGCCAGGGGAACATTGGACACAGATTTTCACAGATTCACACAGATCGAGGTCATCAAGCAGGCCTTACTTGGCACTCGATGAAAAAATCTGTGCAATCTGTGTCGATCTGTGTCCCATAGTTCAACCCTCTGAACGCTTACTTGAAAGGTTGTTAGAACCAGGTTTCTGGAACGACATTGACGCTAACCGAAATCGGCGATCAGGGCCGCGAGCTCGTCCTGGTCCACGTTGGCCGCCGAGAGGTCGACGGTCACGAGTTCCTCAGTGGCCGTCGAGCGGCCGGTGGCAATCAGTTCACGCAACACATCCATACAGCGCGCCGCCACGCTTTCGATCGTCTCGGGATCGTGGGCCTGGGTCCCATAACGCCAGTTCAGCGTCAATTGGCCATTGAGCACAGCCCCGGTGACCTCGATCGGGTAGGCCCGCTCCCCGTCCGAGCTGCGGGTCGGCCCCATCAGCGGTTCCAGGGCCTCCACCGTCGCGTCGTCGTTCCCGGGCAGGTCGAACTGGCCCAAGTAGTTGAAGCACACCGGGGGCGTGGGGATGGTGCGCAGGGACTCCTGGACGACCTCGTCCCGGCACAGGTAGCGCAGGATGCCGTAGTCAATGCCCTGATTCGGGATGCGCGCCAACTGGCCCCGGACCGATGCCAGCGCCTGGGACGGGTCCACATCCCCGGGGAGTTCGAGCCGGACCGGGTAGACCGACGTGAACCATCCCACCGTCCGGGACAAATCCACGTCATCAAATAGAGCCTCGCGTCCGTGTCCCTCCAGGTCGATCCACACCGTGTTTCGCCCGGTCCAATCGGCCAGCGCGCACGCCAGGCCGGTCAGCAGGACGTCGTTGATCTGGGCCTGGTGCTTCGCCGGCACCTCGTGCAACAGGGCCTGGGTCTCCTCCGGGCTCAACGATGCGAACGTCTCGCCCACCAGGGCCTCGGTGTTACGCCCACCGACGTGGTCCACCGGCAACGGCCCGCGCTCCCCGCACGGAAGGTTCAGCCAGAAGTCGCGCGCTTCTTCGTCCACCGATTGGGCGTATTCGACCAGCCGCTCGGCCCAGGTTTTGAACGCGGTGGTCTTGAGCGGCAACTGCACCGGCTCGCCCCGCGCCGCCTGGCGGCAGGCCGACTGCAAATCCTCCAGCAGGATCCGCCACGAGACGCCGTCGACGAGCAGGTGGTGGACGATGACCAGCAGGCATTGCCCGCCTTTGGCCCCCAGGTCGAAGAGCGCCACGCGCATGAGCGGTCCCGTCGCCAGCCGTAGGCTCTCCTGGTACGCGCGGGCCTTCTCGGCGACGGCGGCCCGCTGCTCCGACGCCGGCAGCGCCGAGAGGTCGATCCACACGCAAGGCACCCCGTCGGCCGTATCCAACCCCGCGTTTACCTGCTGCCAATGCCTCCCGACCTCATCCCGGGTGAAGCACATGCGCAGCGCGTCGTGATGGGCCAGCAGCGCCTCCACCGCCTGCGCCAGCCCGTCGCGGGAGATCGTCTCATCCAGCGCTAACCAGAACGCCTGGTTGAAATGATGGCGGTCGGGCAGGTCCCATTCGAAAAACCAACGTTGGATGGGCGTCAGGGGCACCGGCCCGGTGACCGGCCCTTGCTCGTGCTCGGTGCTGATAGCGACGGCCGCGCCGGATACGGCGGCCAGTTCAGCGACGGTCTGGTGCTGGAAGATCTGCTTGGGCGTCAACCGCAATCCTGCCTGGTTGGCTCGGGCGATGATCTGGATGCTGATGATGGAATCGCCGCCCAGGTCGAAAAAGTTGTCGTGTACGCCCAGCCGCTCGAGTCCCAACACGTCGGCCCAGATGTCGCGCAACAGTTTTTCAGTCGGCGTGCGGGCCGGCGCCATCTCGCCGCTCGGCTCCCATGGCCCGGCGAATTGTGTCTCAAGGGGCGGCAGCGCGCGCCGGTTCACCTTGCCGCTGGGCAGCAGGGGCATCTCGTCCAGCTCCACGAAGGCAGCGGGCAGCATGTAGGCCGGCAGTCGATCGGCCAGGAAGGCCCGCAGCTCGGCCGGGGGCGGCAGCGCTACCCCGGGCCTGGCTACCGCGTAAGCGAGCAATCGCTTCCCCTGGCCTCGGCCCGCTTCGCCTGCGTCCACCGTGACCACCACGTCCTGGATGACGGGATGTTCGCCGAGGGCCGATTCGATCTCGCCCAACTCGATCCGGAAGCCCCGGACCTTGACCTGGTGGTCGACGCGGCCCAAGAATTCGATCTGCCCATCGGGTAGATAGCGGGCCAGGTCGCCAGTTCGGTAGAGGCGGTGCCCCCCGCCAAGCGGGGGGGAGGTGGTGAGAGGGGTGAAAGGATCGGGCACGAACACCTCGGCCGTGAGCTGGGGGCGGTTGAGGTAACCGCGCGCCAGCAGGTCCCCGCCGATGCATAATTCGCCGGGCACGCCCACGGGGGCCAGGTTCCCGTCGGCGTCGAGGATGTAGATGCAGCGCCGGCCCACCGGGCGACCGATCGGCACCTTGTACAAGTCGTCCCCCTCCGGCGCGAGGGCCGGGATCTCGAAGAGCGTCGACGTGATCGTCGTCTCGGTCGGGCCGTAGGCGTTGAGCAACACGATCTCCTGCGTGGGGAGTTGTCGCCACAGCCGGACCATCTCCGGCACGATCACGTCCCCTCCGATGGTGACCAGTCGGAGCGACGAGAAGGCCAACTCCCCCGCGCCGTTGGCCCCGGTCGCGTGCCAGGTCTGCACCAACTGGTGCCAGTACGGCGGGGTGATGTTGAAGACGGTGAGGGCCTGTTCCGCCACGATCCGGGCGAACTCGGCTGGCGCCCACATCTCCGGGCCGCGCAACACCAGCGTGGCCCCGCTGAAGAGCGTGGACAGGATCTGCTCGATCGATACGTCGAAGCTGAACGCGGCGAACTGCATCACGCGATCGACCGGCGCGACGCCGAACGCCTCCGCCACGTCGAGCAGGTGCCCGGCCGCGGCCGCGTGGGGGATGCAAACCCCCTTCGGCTGGCCGGTCGTGCCCGACGTGTAGATCACGTAAGCCGCGTTCGCGCTCGCAAGTTGAGTGTCCGGGGACTTCCGCTTCGCATCGCCCCGGCTGTCTTCCGGACCGTCGATATCGACGATGGCGATCTCCAGATCGTCGGCCGAGCGGGGTGGACACGCGCCGTCGGTGAGCAGGAACCGGGCCTGGGAATCCTCGAGGATAAAGGTGAAGCGCTCCTCCGGGTAATCGGGATCCAGGGGCACGTAGACGCCCCCGGCCTTCAGGATGCCCAACAACCCCCACACCAGCGCTGGTGAGCGCTCGACGCATACGCCGACGGACACCTCGGGCCCCACGCCGCGCGCGCGTAACGCCTGCGCGACCTGGTTGGCCCGGCGTTCCAGCGCACCGAACGTCAGGTGCACGTCCCCGCCCGCTGCCCCGGCCGAGGGGAAGAGCACGGCCACGGCGTCGGGCCGCTGGGCCGCCTGCGCCTCGAACAGCGCCGGGAGACACACCTCGCGAGGCAATGCGTCCAGCGGGGGATTCCACGCCTCCAGCAGTTGGTGGGCGTCGGCGTCGGTCAGGAGCGACAACTGGGACAGACGGCGCGCCGGTGCGGCCGCGACGCGTGCCAACAGTGCCTCGAAGTGGCCCGCCATGCGCTGGATGGTCGCGGCCTCGAACAGGTCGGTGTTGTACTCCCACACGCTGCACAGCCCCTGGGGCGTGTCCTGCATCGTCAACGTCAGGTCGAACTTGGCCATGCCCCAATCGAAGTCGAGCGGTTCCAGCTGAAGGTCCGGCAGATCGGTCTCGATGGGGGGCACGTTCTGCCAGGAGAACATCACCTGGAACAGGGGCGAGTGGGCCAGGTTGCGCTCCGGTTGCAGTTCGTCCACCAGCTTTTCGAAGGGCACGTCCTGGCGAGCGTAGCCCTCCAACGTGATTTCACGCACGCGGCGCAACAGATCGCGGAAGCTCGGGTCGCCCGACAGATCGGTCCGCAGCACGAGGGTGTTGACGAAGAAGCCGATCAGGGCCTCGATATCGGTGTCGTTGCGCCCCGCGCTCGGCGTCCCGACGACGACGTCGGCCTGGCGGGTGTAGCGATAGAGCAGCACGTCGAAGGCGGCCAGGAGCGTCATAAACAGCGTCACGCCCTCCTGCCGGCTCAACGCCCGCAGCGCCTCCGACAGGTCGTTGGACAGGGTGACGCTCTCGTACGCGCCGTTGAACGTCTGCATGGCGGGCCGGGGGCGGTCGGTGGGCAATTCCAGCAGTGGCGGCGCGCCCGCCAGTTGCTCCCGCCAGTAGGCCAGCTGGGTCTCCAGGGTCTCACCCCGGAGCCAGCGGCGCTGCCACGCGGCAAAATCGGCGTACTGGATCGATAACGGGGGCAACGCGGGCGAGGTCCCGGTCACGAAGGCCTCGTACAGGGACGTCAACTCCCGCATGAGGATGCTCAGCGACCATCCGTCTGATATGATGTGATGGGCGTTGATCAGCAGGACGTGATCCTGCGCCTCCAGCCGGAGCAATCGTACCCGCATCAACGGCCCTGTCGCCAGATCGAAGGGCTGCCGGGCTTCAGCGCTCGCCGTCTGGCGCGCTCGTTCCTCCCGTTCTGCCGGCGATTCCCCCTCCACGCGTTCAACGGTCAACTCGACCGAGTAGGGGGGCTGGACGACCTGGTGCGGCACGCCGTCCGCCGTGACGAAGACGGTGCGCAAGCTCTCGTGCCGCCGCACGATCTCGCTCAAGCCGGCCCGGAGCGCCTCCACGTCCAGCGCGCCGGTGAGCCGCAACGCGAAGGGCACGTTGTAGGAGGGGCTGTTGGGTTCGAAGCGATCCAGGAACCACAGACGCTGCTGGGGGAAGGAGAGCGGTAAATCGCCGTCGCGGGGGGCGGGCTCGAGCGGGGGGGCGTGCACGTCCCGCTGGACGCGCCGTTTATCCTCGATGACCTGGGCTAATGCGGCCAGGGTCGGCGACTCGAACAGATGGCGCAGCGGCAGGTCGATCTGGAACGCATCTCGCACCCGCGACGTGACCTGGGTCGCCAGCAGCGAGTGCCCGCCCAGTTCGAAGAAATTGGCCTTGACGCTCACCCGCTCCAATCC
>DSAR01000337.1 GCA_011046405.1 Chloroflexota bacterium
CGTCACCCTCTTTTTTCCGCTTTTGACGAACCCTACAGCCCTATTCCCCCCTTATTCTTGTCCCCTCCGTGATACGCTCGCAATCGCCGGGAGCGTCACGCGTCAGGGACGAGCTTCTGGAAAGCAGCATCGGTTGCTGGAGTACAAATGTACTATTCTAAATAGGGATTTCCAGTTTGCTCACTGGGCTATGATGGTGTAAAATGAAAAGAGGGCAGAAAGGAATCCTTTATGCAAACAATCCTATTGGCCACGTTTCAAAGGGACATCACCCAACATTACGAACTGGCGCAAAAGCACAACGCGGGGCTCGAACTCCAGGTCTATGGCTATGACACGGACCTGCTCGATGGGGAATGGCGAACGGTGATGAAGCAGCATAAAGCGATTCTAAAGAATTTCGAGGGGGAAATTGGCATGCACGGGGCTTTCATAGATATGTCGCCTGCCAGCCCCGATCAACGTATTGTGGACGTGAGTCGCGAACGTTTCTTGCTCAACCTCGATATTGCCGCCGATCTGGGCGCGCGCCACGTCGTCTTCCATACGCAATTTCTTCCCCAGGCGTACCGCCCGGTCATAGGTGGCCCGGACTATCGCACTACCTGGATCCGGGGACAAATCGACTTCTGGGGGCCGATGGCAGAGGAAGCAATCAAGCGAGACATCATCATCGTGCTGGAGAATATGTGGGATCCCGACCCTCACATCATTGGGGACGTGTTGAAACAGGTCCAATCTCCAAATCTCTGTGCATGTCTGGACGTGGGACATTTTTACCTATTCTCCGATTATTTGCCTCTGCAACGCTGGATCGAGCAGATCAGCGATTGGCTGGTCTATTGCCACATGAACAACCATAGAGGATTTTACGACGAGCATTTACCTCTCGACGTCCCAGGTGGCGTGATCGACTACAAGAAGGACGTCATACCGCTTCTTCGTGAGCTTCCCACGACGCCTATTTGGGTGCTAGAGATGGACGAAATAGAGTACTTGGAGAGCAGCCTGCGCTATCTCGAAAGCGATGATGGCTAGCAGGCAGCACCTGATCAAATGGACAATGTTGGCCCGTCACAGTCGCTTATCGGGGCCATTTTCTGCCTGTCAAGATCACGTGGATCAAGCGCTAGGTTTCGACCCGGTAGCGGTAGTGGAGCAACTCACGGGGCAAGAAAAAATACAGGCACGTCAGTCCGGCGAGGACGCCTCCCAGATGGGCAAAAGAATTGATCAGGCTGTAGATGAAGCCGACTGATTCAGCCACCTGCTGCAACCATCCATTGGCCAAATCGCTGACGATGGTATAAAGAATGAAGACCCAGGCCGGCATCGACGTCATGTACGGGATAGGAATGATCCCCCCGATCATCACCAACGTCTTTATCTGTTGTTCGGAATAGAGAAACAGATAGGCGCCGACCACGCCCATGATCGCTCCACTGGCTCCCAAGCTGGGAATCTGTCCTTGCGTCAGCGGTAACGCCGTCCAACTGATCACGCTCACCACAGACGAGACGAAAGCACAGACCAGGTAGAAAACAATGAACCTGGCCAGCCCCAATACGTCCTCCAACTTCCGGCCGAAGAAGAACAGGTAGAACATATTGCCGATCAGGTGGAACCACCCGCCATGCATGAAGCTCGCCGTGATGACGCTCAAGGCCCCCAATCCTTGCCCCTGGACGATGGCAGCCGGCAGGAGCAGCATCGGCAGTATGATCGATCGGAACTCGTCCACGTCGTCGATCAAGCGCTGTAATCCCAAGTTGAGCAGCAGGAAAATGGCGACGTTGGTTAGAATCAGACCGGTCGTAGCGACCGGAAAACTGCGATAGCGTCCCCGTTCGTCCTTGACCGGCAGCAAAAGAATAGATGAGAGAAGTATGTCCAGGAACCACACGAAATTGATCAATGTCCCATCCCCCTTAAACTCGCCACAAAATTAAACCGAATGCCAACGCCCATAATATCGCCCCCGGCAATCCCACCAACGCCTTCTGCCCGGTGCTTTTCACGCCCTGGGGGCCAAAAAGCGCGCGCATCGCCGGGTTGCGCGGGATATCGACGGCGCACACCCATAGATACCCACCCACGCCAGCAACAAACAGAGCCAGGCACGCCACCAGGCTGATTCGCCAGGGCGAAACGCCAGCGTTGATCAGGGCAGCTAATCCCGGCAACAGCATCAGACCCAGCAGTCGCCGAAACGTCTCTCCCCACCCTTGGGTCCGCTCCTCTGGCAAAGAAGGCCGCAATCGCTCCAGCTTACGGCGGGCCTCTTGCCCGATCAACGTCTTTTCGGATGAAAGCTCGCAAGCCTTTTCGTAATAATCGACCGCCTGCCCCTTCTGCTTCCATTCGACGTATAGATCGCCCAGGATAACGTGAGCCACGACGTGATCGGGCCTCCGACGAATTACTTCTTGCAGAATTTCGAGAACCGTCTTCGTCGCGCCGTTCTCCTCGAAATCCAGCCGGGCTAACTCGAAGAGTATCTCAGGAGAGCCCTGGGCCCGTTTGATAGCCTGTTGATACATCGAGCGCGCTTCGTCTGGCATGGAACGCCGCCGATAAATGGTGCCTAATCGCGCGTAAAGCGACGCTTGGTCGGGGGTGTGCTCGATAGCCCGTTTATAGATCGCGATCGCCTGGTCGGTTTTACTCATCTGCTCGTACAGGATAGCCATCTCGCCGAGATAACGACCGGCGTCGGCTGATTTAGCCGCCTCGGCCTCGACGTAGCTCAAAGTCGTCTCGGCCAACTCGCCCCGGTGGTTGGCCAGGTAAGCCCGCGTCAGGGTGAGGTAATATGACACGCCATCGTGGAAATTGCCCAGTTGTTGACCACAGGTTGGGCATACCGTCTTCCGCACCTCGATGTAATCCCGGCAGGCCGGACAGACGACGACGAGCGCCTGACCACAATTGGGACATGATGCGCCACTGTAGGGCACTGGCGCTTCACAACGGGGACATCGCTCCTCTGTAGCAGGGGGCTCCTGAGCCAGTCGGGCAGGGAGATCGGGATGTTGTGCTTCGAGCCACTGCAAACCGGCCTGGGCATGCCCATTCCGGGGGTTGATGGATAGCACGTTCTCCAGGCAGATATACCGATTCTCCACCGTGTCGACGACACCGCTCAGCCACAACCAGGCTGACTCGTTGTGTTCGTCCATTTCGATCACCTTGATGAGCGCCTGGCGGGCTTCCTCCGCCCGTCCCGCCCTGGCGGCGGCGATCCCATATTGCAACAAATTTGCAACCTGATCAACCATCACATCTTACTCCTGAGATTAGATTTACCCCATCTACCACACCCGCCGCCTGGGTGGTGACAGAAGCCAACACGTCGCCGGCAAGTGAGCAGATCATGATCCGGCGGGCGCAGGGTGAGCAGTTCAAAATCCAACGCTATTGGCCGCAAAGCAATAAACGGTATAGCCAATGGATATCAACGTGATCGACAAGATGGTAAATGGCGTTACACAGCCAGGCTGCTTATGGTCGATGACCTGGGACATCTTGCCGTCGATCACCGCCTGCCACGTCTTTTCATCCCGGCCGGCCACGACCTGCGTCAGTTTCATACGCGCTTCCAGGCCGAGCGGAGACGCTTCCTCTGTCAGATCGCGCGCCTGTTGGCAATGAAGGACCGCTTTCTCCCAGTGCCACACACCCCAAACCCCCGCGCGTGCGTTGCAAACGGGCAGCAAGCTGAGTCGTTACGATTCTTGTACAACAATTCTTAATGAGAGACTGAACGTCTTCCGACACATCAAGAAGAATTTCACTCTACTTTATAAAGGTTGACAACAAAGTGTAGACTTTTACGTCTTTACTCGAAGAAGTCGGGATACTGTGCTATCAAATCGTCTCGCACGTCGCCGAAGACGTGCGGCGCGTGGGGATAGATGAGCTCAAGCATCCGAATGGAGACGTCGCGAATCTCCCATTGGGCGTGACGGGAGATGCGCAGTCTAAAGATATGTAGAAGCTCCCGGAAATTCATCGTGACGATGATGCGCGTCGCCGTCGCGTTAGGAAGCGCGAAGCGGGCGTCCTCTTTACGTATGCCCAGGTCAATTAGCGCCTGGTACGTCCGTTTTACTTCATCGGCGAAGGTCTCCCACAGGGCGTTGGCCTCGGGATTTGTCTCGATGTCTGCCGGTACGACCCATTCGGGGTCAGACATTTTCACGTATCTTTGGCTCTCCTGGCTATAGCTGGCAAGCCGGTGCCGGACCAGTTGGTGGGAACACGCCCGCGAGATGCCGCTGATCTCAAACGTCGCGCTGGCATGTTCGATCAGGCTCTCGTGCCCTTCGCGAATCCGCGCCCGCAAGAAACGGCCCGGATTGCCCCGGCTCTCGCTGCGATAACATACCCGCCCGGCTCGCTCCAGGAGGGCTTCCGGCCCGCCATCTTCCGCCAAATATCGCGTCATCGCAATCAACTCGACGTTCATAGATCATCTCCTTCCACTACTTATTATCGACAGATTCCCTCACCGGCAAATTCCCGCGCGCCGGTATCGACGTAACCGACCGATTTAGCTAGGGCCAAACTGGCCTCGTTTCCTTCATTCACGATGTAGACCGGCCGCCGGGATGCACGAATCACCCATCGCGTGCACGCCGTCAGCACCGCCCGCCCCCACCCGCGCTCCCGCGCCGCTGCTTCGACGCGCACGAAGACCTCGGCGAAGTGGGGAGAGTACCAACTGACCCCCGACTCGGCGACGATGTCCTCCTGTGCCCGGATGACAAAACGTGGCAACCCACTGGCTCCCCGTTCGGGCGTGACCATTACGTTGATCTCTGACGCCAGACGCAGCAGATCGAGATGATAGATGTGATTGAAGCTCGGTTGTTCGATCTCCATCACGCGCGTCGCCACATCTCGCAAGTCGGGGGTGGTGATCAAGTAATAGGGACGGCCCGATACCAACGCCTGCTCCAAGAGACCGGCGGCTACGTCGGTTTTGGCGGTGCGCAAGAGCACCGTGGGTGTGAAAAGCCGCTGCCCGGTCTGGCAGACGGTGACGAAACCATCGGCGCGACCCTGCTCGTCCTCGTGGACGTAAAGATCGGTCCGGTCGACGTCGTGGTAAAAAGCGTAGTAGACAAACAACGCATCCGACGGCGCCGAAAAATGGAGCATCGAGCGCACTTTCAATCGTAGACTTTCAATACTGGTCACTATCTTTCCTTTCCACTTTTCCCTTTATGCCAAGGCGCTATTGCCGCAACACTACCGGTATGAACAGGCGGGGGGTCACGACGATCACGCGCACCGCGTGATGATCTATCAACGCCTCGTCTATGGTGACGTAAATCTCGTTGGTCAACGGCCCGGAGTAGCCCAAAGCCACCGTCACCACGAGCGTCTCGCGCCACACGCCGCCGGGCACGGTGATGGTGGGCGTCCAGGTGAGCACGCCGCCGGGCGTCAGCGCCGTTCCCTCGCCCGTCTCGCCCGGCTCGATGTGCAGCGGCAAATGATCGGTCACGAGGACGGCGCGTGTGATCCCGCTGACGTTGGTCACGATGAGCGTGTAAGTGAGCGGCGCGCCGGCGAAGACGACGGCGGAACTGGCCTGCTTGTCCACGTCCAGCACGGGCAGGGCCACCACAGAGACCGTCGCCGTCGCCGTGCCCCGCGCGCCTTCAAGGGTGTCGACGTGCACCACGTTGGTCAGCGGTCCGGTGTAATCGTTGGCCACCGTGACTAGCACCGTCTCGCGCCACACGCCGCCGGGCGCGGTGATGGTGGGCGTCCAGGTGAGCACGCCGCCGGGCGTCAGCGCCGTCCCGCCCTCCGTCTCGCCTGGTTCGATGTGCAGCGGCAAATGGTCGGTCACGACGGCCGAGAGGGTCACGGTGCCAGTGTTGGTAATTTGCAATGTATAGGTCAACAGCGCGCCTGGCGCGACCGTATCAGTAGCAACCTGCTTCGTCACCGCCAAACCTGGGATGTCTTCCTGCACCGCCGCCAGGGCGTCCACGATGCCCCAGCCGTAGACGTTGTTGGGCACGTCACCGGCCGCGTCGTCGCTGCAGGCTTCATCCGGCGTGCGGTGGCGAGCCGTCCGGGTGATGACGTGTTCCGTGGCAGCCACGTCTCCGATGAGCACGGGGGCCGCCGACCACAACAACGCCGCCGTCCCTACGACGTGCGGCCCGGCCATTGAAGTGCCAGGGAGTTCTTTATAACCCCCGCCGCGGTAACTGGAATAAACGCTCACCCCCGGCGCCACGACGTCCGGTTTCATCCGCCCGGAACCATCCACCGTCACTGGGCCGCGACTGCTGAAACTGGCAATGCCATCATCGCTGGCAATCGCCCCTACCGAGAAGACCGCGTCGTAGATCGCCGCCGGTTCCCTGACGGTGTTACAAGAAGGGCCATAATTGCCGGCCGAGGCCACGACCAGGATACCCGCCGCCCGCACGTTCTCGACCACGGCCGCCAGTATATCGGGATCGGTGCAGCCCTCTGAAGGGGGACACGTCCAGGAATTGTTGATCACGTGGGGCGCCCGGGCCGGGTTCCCATCGACGAACGGATCGCCGCCCACGGGATAGGGGGCCAGGAAGAACTCGAAACACTCGGCGTAAGAGGCTGGCGTGCCCCATCCCTGGTGCATGTTCCGGCAGCCGATCCAGCGGGCGCCGGGGGCTACGCCGATCTGGTTGCTCCCGCCATCGTCTCCCACGATGGTGCCCATCGTGTGGGTACCGTGACCGTTATCGTCACATGGCACAAGGGAATTCGCGCTACAGTCTCCCCCTTCGGCGTGAATGGCGTCGTGCCAATTGTAGTCGTGGGTGACGGTGACGCCGTTGAAGCCCCGGTACTGGTTTTTCAGCGCCGGGTGATCCCACTCATAGCCCGTGTCCTGCCCGGCGACGACGACGCCCTGGCCGGTGAAGCCCAGGGCCCACACGTCGTCGGCGTTGACCCGCCTGACGCCCCATTCGATGGCCTGGGGAGACAACGAGCGCGCTTGATCGGGTGGAAGATCCAGCGCTGGTTGCGGCGCCGGTTGCGGCGCTGATTGCGGCAACGCCTGGCGCACGCGGGGGTTGGCGGCGATGTGGGCGACCTCGGGCCGTTGGGCCAGGCTGGAAATGAGCGCCCGGTCGCCTTTGGCCGCTATCATATTGACCACGTAGAACGGACGATAATCCACGCCGGCTCGATTCAGTTCGGCGTGCAGAGGGGGCTGGGTGCGCAACGCCACCTCGCGGAGGGCCTCGTAGATGTAACGCAGACGAGCTTCCCGGCTTGGCTGGTCGGGCGCCGCAGACAAATCGGCCTGCTCGGTGAGCACGATCAGGAACGGCGCCTCTCCATCCTCCATCGCCGTTTCCCAGACGTGAGGCGCGACCTTTGCCGGCGGCTGCGGGGCCTCCACCAGCGCGGCCCGCGCGGTCAATACGCGCCACGTGAGACATACGGCAACCAAACCCAGTATGGCACCCCAGAAGCACCGATTGCGATCTATCCTCTCCATCTGAAGGGTCTCCCTCTCAATTCGTCGGTTAAACAGCCAGGGGCATCATCGCCAGGACGACGGCGATGTCGGTGAACGCCCAGGCGTACAGCGCCAGGTAGAAACCACGCTGCTCATAAGCCGTATCCACCCGCTGACGATGGCGGTACCAGGGGATCAACACCGCGCCCCAGGCCGCCAGCGCCAGGATCAACCCTGCCGATCGCCTGCCCCAATAGCGCAATCCCACCTCCAGAGCCAGAAAGCCAAAACCTATCCCTACACCAAGTATCCCCACAGCCAGGGCGTATTTCTTGCCCAGCGCCAGGGCCAGGGTATAATCGCCTCGTTTGGCGTCCTCGTCCATCTGGTAGATCTGTGTCAGCGGATAAAATCCGACGAAGAAAAAGAAGAAGGCCGCAATCACGTTAGCGATGGGCGCTTCCAGGGGACGGACCGCGGCAGCCCACCCGGCGTAGAGCGTCAAGGCGCCGAATCCGCTCGCGTTGATGAGTACGTCCCATCCGGCCCGAGCCTTGAGGCGAAATGGCGGCGTCGAGTAAAGTAGCGACATCACGAAACAGGCGCCGTAGACGACGGAAAACCGCCAGCCCAGTGCCAGGGCAATGAAAAAACCGAGGACCATCAGGGTGAAGGCGAATAACGCCAGGTGACGAGGGGCAGGAGGTGGCGCTTCCAGGTAACCGATGTCCCCCTCGTCCTGGTCGAAGGCGCTGTTGATCGCCAGCGTACCGCCATTGCCCAGTATGCCCCAGGCCAGCGCGGCCAACCCCCAGCGCGCCAGGCGCTCGGTCGAGCATTCAAGCCCATTAGCCAGCAGGAACCCGACCGACATGTGGGCTGTCACGATGAACCAGGCGCGAGGGCGCAGGTGCAACACGTAGGGCAGCCACGTCTCGGGCAGCACACGAGCCAGCAGTCGGCGAACGGTAAAACGGGGTGATGACATAGACGTCTCCTTGTTCTTCGATGGACTGGTGGTTATAGTGTACTCAAGTTATCCGTTCCGTCAACTCTTGAGCAGGGCGCCACGATGCAACTTGATCCCACGGCATTGGAGGCCACGCTGGTCGAGGCGGTGCTCCCCGCTCCGCTCGCTGCCTGGGAGGGCCTGGGGATGGGGGATAACCGAGCAAGAGATGTACGTGTGAGTCTATTGCGAGGATAAGACGCCAGGCTGCTGGCCATGGCCCACTTGATATGTCGTTAAACGGGTGGTTTCGTTCCTTCCGTCTCGGCGGCAAAAGCTTGGACCAGTTCATTCAACTCCCGCGCCATCACAGCCAGCGAGCGGGTCGAGTCGTCCATCTGGATCACCTGGGCCTGCATCGCCTGGGCGGCGACCAGGACCTGTTTGGCCGAGTCCTGGTTTCGGTCGCTGCCCTGGACAATCTCGCCGATGGCGCGGATGACATTCTCTGAACCAGTCGCCATTTCTTCGATAGCCAACTGTGAGATGCGCTTCATCTGGTGGTTGACCGCCTCTACCGTCTGCAAGATGCGCGCCAGCGCGGCGCCTGACTCCTGGGCCCGGTGGACGCCCGTTTCCACCTCGTTGATGCCGTCGTCCATCGCATCGACGACCTCAATCACTGAGCGGCGGATACCATGCGTCGCCCTGGTGATCTCGTCGGTCGCTTCGCCCGTCAATTGGGCCAGGCGTCGTATCTCACCGGCAACCACGCCGAATCCCTTACCCTGCTCCCCGGCGCGTGCCGCCTCGATCGCGGCGTTCAGCGCCAGGAGGTTAGTCTGGGCTGATATGTCTTGAATCACACCGACCATCTTCTCGATCTGGATCGAGCTTTCTTGCATCTCGGCTACCTTCTGGGCCGAGACCTGGACCTTGTCCTTGATTGTGCTGATCCCAGCGATCATCTCCTCGATCGTCTGGGCGCCGGTACGGGCGACGTCGGCCGCGCCGCTGGCCCCACGGGCTCCCGATTGGGCCTGGTCGGCCACGTGTTGGATGATGGCGGCAGTACGCTCTGTGACGTCGCTCACGTCACCGGCGGCCTCCGCCTGTCTCTTGACCTCTTCCACCATCAACTTCATCGTGCTGACGATGTGTGTTGAGGTCTCCTCGACCTGTTGCGAGACGAGCGTCAGCCGGTTGGAGGCATCGCTCAGTTGGTCGGCGCTCCCGCGCACCTGGTCGCCCACGTGGCGTTGTAACATCTCCTGCGCTCTTTTGATCTCGGTGACGTCTCGCAAGAGCACGATCTCGCCCAGGCTTTTCCCATCCTGGATGACGTCGGAACGCGAGAGGGAAAGAAAACGGGTTTGCCCATCGATGTGGACTTTGAGTTCACCGCCGCCGCCAGGCGCAGCCACCGTGTAATCATCTATGAGATCCGAAACGCGGGTGGCGCGCAGATCGGTGTCCTTTTCCGTCAACTTGAACAATTCCCGGGCGGTGCGATTGACCTGGGTGACGCGGCCCTCTTGATCGACGATGATGACCCCATCGTGCATGCTGTCAAACAAATCGCGGGCCGCCGTCTCCACGTTGACCGACAGAAACTGATATTTGGTGATGGCGCAGGCAATGAAGATGGCTTGAATTGAGGTCGCCGACGAGGCCAACTCGATGAAATCTTCGATCTGGAGCACGATCGGAATGAAAATATCGGTCGTCAGGGCGGTGACGAGCACGATGCCGCTGCCGATGATCAGAAGTCTCAATTGGTTTTTCAACGGGGCATCGTCGGTCTGGCGCATCCGGCGACTGAGCAGGATCAATGCGTAAAGCAGCGGAAGGGCGACGACAGTGAGGGCAAATGGCGCGAGCAATGGGCCAGCCTGGGCTGCACGTCCCCAATCATATTGAATGTAGGGATCGCTGCTGATGACCAGGTCTGTCGTTAATGCCAGGCCGTCGGCGATCAACACGGCGATCAGCGTCAGGACGTACGGCGCATCCTTTTTACGCTCCAGGAGGCTGTAGACGAAGTTAAGAAAAAGAAAGCCGATAGGAAACCAGATAGGGGCATTCAACTTTAGCAAGGGCACCGTCCAATGCGGGGCCATAGGAGACCAGATAAAGTAACTCATCAGCGACCAGAGGGCGGCCGCGCCGGCGAATGCGACGAAATCCCGAACCTGGGCAGTCTGTTGACGTCTCGCCAGTACGTAGGTGATGAGCATGCTGTTCAAGAAGAAACCCGCCAGTGGAAGCAAAGCGTAATAGTTCATCGGGCCTCCCGAATTGAGTGCACAAAGAGGGGGTCAGCCATCCGCATTTCTATGGAGAATTGTAGCGCGTTTGGCGAGATTTTCAAGTGCGTCCGGTTGAGAACGGACGTCATCTTCTATCAACCGATATAACTGTACAACAACTTGCTCCCCCATAAAGTTACAAATTGGTTACAGTACATCATCCAATAAACCGGGCGGCGGGGATTTGACGGGCTGCAAAACAACCTGTAAAGATCGTTGACATTCGTCCCGATTTCTGCTATCATCAGTCACGGTTCCCACGAATACCGCGCGCATTGCACGAACAGACCAAAGGTGCGCTATACGATCCCATCTTGTTTCAAGCCGCTTGCCTTGTCGCCCCAAAATGGATAAGAGCGAATGACGTGACGAATGACAAATCGCGCAACCCCCAGGAGCAGTCCATGATTGATGAGCGAATTTACGAGCAATTCCGTGAGATTGGACGGGATATGTACGTGGATCGGCTGGTCAGTTCCCACGGCGGGAATTTGAGCATGCGCTTCGGCGACCGGATCATCATCAAGCGGCGGGGCGCGATGCTGGGCCGGCTCAAGCCTGATGACCTGGTCGAGACCGGCTTGCTGAAAAACGACAGCGGCGTGGCCCTGGCCTCGTCCGAGTTGATTGTCCACCGGGCCATCTACCAGGCCACCCCGGCGTTGGCCGTCGCCCACGCCCACCCGCGCACCGCTGTCGCCCTTTCGCTGAGCCGTGAGGAGATCGTGCCCATCGACAACGAAGGTTCGTATCTGCTGAAGAAGGTGCCCGTCGTCTCGGTTGAGATGGCCTCCGGCAGCCCAGAGATGGCAGCGACCATCTCCGAGGCCCTGAAGGAATACAAGGTCGTTATGTTGCGTGGTCACGGCAGTTTCGCCGCAGGGCAGACGCTGGACGAGGCCTTCCAGTGGACCAGTGCGCTGGAGGAATGCAGCCAGATCATCTTGGCGGCCAAGCTGCTCGATGAACGCTTCATCGAATACCGCAAGATGAGCAGTGATTACGCCAAGTGGTAGGGCGCATTACGCAGGGTTGTCCAGTTCTAAGCGAAATTTGGACACCGTTCGATTGTAGTTCTGTCATATCTTCCTAGTGAGAGGGCACGATGGGAATGAGAGAAATAGTCGTCACAGCCACAAATATGGCATGTCATACGTTGCATGCTGGTAACTGCTGCTCACCTTGTGCCCGCCGGATCACAATCCGGCCGCGGGCAGGCAGTGTATTGGCTTCTGATCACCTTGCCAATGGCCCGCGCGCCCTTTTTTCTTGCTTAATCGGCGGGTTGTGTTACAATGCCCGCGTCGAAATGATTCATCCCGTGAACGTTGGGCGGTTCTCGACGCAACCGTTCAGGCCAGGGAACATTGGACACAGATTTCCACGGATTCACACAGATTGAGGCCATCAAGCAGGCTTTACTTGGCATTCGATGGAAAAAATCTGTGCAATCTGTGTCGATCCGTGTCCCATCGTTCAATCACCTGAACGCTTACCTCCCGACGAGCGTTTTCCCTTCCCACGGATGACGCGGCTTGAAAGCAAGGAATAAGAAGAGTCCGTATTGGCAAAGGAGAGCGAGACGTATGAAGAAAGCATTGGTCTGCGGCGCCGGCCCCGTGGAATATCTCCTTCAATAGCTCAGGAAGCGCCCAGCTTTCTTATTCCACAGGGCCGGTGGGTTCCCTTCGACAACGAACCTTCGGTTCGCGCCCAGGACAGGCATCGGCGGGCATCCTTCGGCAGGCTCAGGACAGGTCTGGTGAAGAAGCTAAAGCGTGAGGGGGGTCAGGTGCAGAGCATGGCTGGGTGGTGTGAACACGAGGTTATTGAGTGGTGAAAGTAGGGAGATGAGGCCGATGGAAAATCAACAGATCAAGCAGATCGTGATGCGGGAGCTACCCACTATTATGCAGCAGGATCCGGAGGTGCAGCGCTTTATCCTGCAACTGTCGCGACAGTATTTCGCCGACAAGGAAGAGACGGAAAGCCGCTTCGACCGGGTGCTGGATGAATTGCGGCGGGATCGTGAGGAGAACACCCGTAAGTGGGAGGAGAACCAACAAGAGCTCCGCACGATGCGGGAGGAGCAGAACCGCAAGTGGGAGGAGCAGAACTGCAAGTGGGAAGCTAACCAGGCCACCATTAACGCGATGCTAGAGGAGATCCGTGATCTGTCGCGCAAACACGACAGCACTATCGGCGCACTGGGCGCGCGGTGGGGATTGTACACAGAGCAGTCCTTCCGCAACGCGCTCAAGGGTATTTTGGAGGATTCGTTCGGCGTCGAAGTGATCAACGTGACGGAATTCGACGACGAGGGGGAGGTTTTCGGGCGACCGGATCAGGTGGAGTTGGACGTGATTATTCAGGATAGGACGCTGATCCTGTGTGAGATTAAGTCCTCAATGAGTAAGTCGGATGTGTACATCTTTGAACGGAAGGTGCGGTTCTACGAAAAGAGACACAAACGCACGGCCGACCGAGCGTTGGTGATCTCGCCGATGGTGGAGGAACGGGCGCGACAGGTGGCGCGAAAACTGGGCATCGAGGTCTACAGTTACGCCGAGAACGTCGACCCGGCCCTTTTCTCCTGAGCAGTGCTATGTGCCATTCGCCATTCATCATTCGCTATTCAATATGAAGAAAGCACGAGTCTGCGGCGCTGGCCCCGTGGAATATCTCCTTCAATAGCTCAAGTAGCGTCAAGTCCTCTTATTCCACAGGGCCGGTGGTTTCCCTTCGACAACGAACCTTCGGTTCGCGCTCAGGGGCATCCCCTGCGCGGCACTCCTGCCCGATGACCAGGATTCGTCATTCAACATTCGCTATTCGCCAACAGCGGCAAGTCCCCTTTCGAGGGCGACGAGCCGGGATTGGCCGAATTGATCCACCGGGTGGCGGTGGAGAAGCGGACCTTCCGCGTGACCGACGATTACGCCGCCTGCGCGGAGGCCGGTCGTCGCTTACAACCGGGCGCGCTGGTGATCATCGAATCGACCGTGGCCCCCGGCACGACCCAGCACGTGCTCCAGCCGATCCTGGAACGGGAATCCGGGCTCCGGGCCGGAGCGCTGTGGCGGCGCTGTAGCGCGCCGTAAGCGCCGCGACGGGCACGCGGGGAAACCCGCACGCCTTTTTTCTTGCCTATCCACCGGGTTGTGTTACAATGCCCCACGCGGATCGCTGCGCGTCAGCAGGTTCATATTGAAGTTGTTCCTGGTATGATGACCAAAGTCACCACCCCCCACGACCATTTCTTCCGCGAGACGCTGGCCCGACCCGGGGCGGCGCGGGCCTTCCTGCAACAATACCTGCCGGCCGAGGTGAGGGCAGCCTTGGACCTGAGCGAACCGGAGGTGATCCAGGATTCCTTCGTGGATGCAGAACTGCGGTCCCATCGGGCGGATCTGTTGTACCAGGTACGACTGCGAGACGGGCGCGAGGCTTATGCCTACGTGCTGTTCGAGCACAAGAGCATACCGGATCGCTGGGTGGTGTTCCAATTGTTGCGCTATATGGTGCGCATCTGGGAACGGAACCTGCGAGAGCGGGGGGAACTATGGCCCATTGTGCCGCTGGTGGTCTACCACGGAAGGGATCAGTGGTGGGTCGAGCCGACCTTGGGGGAACTGATCGACGCGCCAGCGCCCCTGAAGGCGTACATGCCGGATTACGGCTATCTGCTGTGCGACCTGACGGCGTACACGGACGAGGACTTGAAGGGCGAGGTGCTGCTGCAAGCGGCGATGTTGGCGCTCAAGTACGTCTTTCGCAC
>DSAR01000442.1 GCA_011046405.1 Chloroflexota bacterium
CCGCCGGATCACAATCCGGCAGTTTACAGGCGACGTGTTGGCTTCCGTCACCACCCATGATGGCCCTTGCACCATCGACGCGGATTGTGATCCGCACTGCACACGTAGGCTGAGCAGTTACCTCTGGAAAAAATATTGGCATGAATGCCCCTATCTATCGACCAGCTTTCAACATCTACACTGTCTTGGACGTAGTCTCTAGTGTGATGATGCCTTTTCTGATTGCATAGCGCACCAATTCGGTCTGATTTTCCAGTTTCAGCTTACGCATCATGTTGCCCCGGTGAGTTTCGACCGTCCGGGAGCTGATGGTCAAGCGTTCGGCTACCTCTGCGTTGGTCAACCCCTCGGCAGCCAGGTGCAGGACCTCTCGCTCCCGGTCGGTCAGTGTCTCGTACCGGTCCAACGTGCTCTCTTGGGTCTGCCGGACGTAAGCGTCTATCACGCGTTCGGCCAGCACAGGGCTGAGAAAGCGGTGTTCGATGCTCGCCTCGTGGATGGCTTCTACCAATTCCGAGATGCTGGCATCTTTGAGAACGTATCCAAGCGCGCCTGCCCTGAGGGCTTCTAGCACGTAATCGTCGTTGGCGTGCATCGAGAGCACGACGACCTTGGTCTCTGGCGAGCGTTTGCACACTTGCCGGGTGACTTCGATGCCATTCAAACCGGGCATCATCAGATCGACCACCAACACGTCTGGACGCAGACGCTCGACGAGTTGGACCGCCTCCAGTCCGTCGTTCGCCTCGCCGACGAGGCGAAAGTCCTCCTCGGCTTCCAGCAGCGCTCGAATCCCTTTTCGGACCACCTGGTGGTCATCCGCCAAGACGATAGTCGTCATACCCTTTCTCCCTTTGTCACCACCGCTTGCTCGGTCTCGATCCCGTTCTCGATCCCGTTCTCGATCTCCTCTCCCACCGGCTTCGACAACGGGATCTCGGCCATTAAACGGGCGCCTTTCCCCACGCTCGATTCAATGCTCAACTGTCCTCCCAACAAGGTCACTCGCTCTATCATGCCAGAGATTCCACTGCTATAGGTTTCGCTCAATATCGTCTCGGCGTCGAACCCACGTCCCCGGTCTTCGATTTGGATATTCAGTTGATCTGGATCAGCCCACAATCGCACGGTGACTTCTTTGACGCCAGCGTGACGCGCCACGTTGGTCAGCGCCTCTTGGATGATGCGATAGGCGCCGGTTTCGACCTGTGGCGTGAAACGGCGTCCCTCGACATCGGTATGTTTGAAAGCGACGCGCACGTTCGTCTGGTTGGTGTAACGCTCGAAATGCCAGCGGAGCGCCGGCGCCAGCCCCAGATCGTCCAACGTCGTTGGTCGCAGGTTGAGCGAGAGATTGCGGATCTGGGTCATCAGCTCGTTGACCAACGCCAGCGCCTCCTCGTAATTGCTTCTCGTCTCCTCCGGCGGCAGCACGGCGTTCATTTCCACGATCAGCTTGAGACCGGTTAAAATCTGGCCGATTTCGTCGTGGAGTTCGCGGGCGATGTGCCGTCGTTCGGCTTCCTGGACCTCGACCAGCCGGTGGGAGAGGGTTTGCAGACGATCCTGGGTGGCCTGCATCTTTTCGTATAACTGGGCGTTTTCCAGGGCCAATGCCGCCTGGTCCGCCAGGGACGAGTAGAGCTGTTGATCGTAGAAGTTGAAGGCGTTGAGTCGCCCGCTTTCGGCATTGAGGACACCGATGACGCGTTCTTTGACCTTGAGCGGGGCGCAGATCTCCGACCGGGTGTCAATCCCAGAGTCGAGGTAGTGAGGGTTTTGACCGACATCGGGCGCGTAGATGAGCTCGCCGCTCCGGGCGACAGTGGCGATGATTCCCTCTCCGTCGATGGGGAGCGAGTCCCTAGGTATAGGTAAAAGAGGTTCTGACGTCTGGACGACCTGCCGGACCAGCGTCTGCGTCTCCTCGTCCACCAACCACAGCTCACACAGGTGGCTGTCGAACATCAATCGAGCTGCCTGAATGCTCGATTGGGCGATCTGTTGCACGTTGCGAGAGAGCACCAACTCGCGTCCCAGGACGTATACCGTGGCGAGCCGTTCTTCCATCTGGCGCTGAGCCGTGACGTCGTGACAAACACCCCGGCATCCCAGTATGCGCCCCTTCTCGTCCCTCAGTGTCAAGCCGCTCATCTCGTGGATGACGACGTGACCATCCCGGTGAATGTAGGGGTAGTCGAGTCGTGTCACGGCGCTTTGCTCATCAAAAGCCTGCAGGGTCATTTTCCCCAACTTGCTTGATTTGTCGAGCTTGAGAAACGCTGTATGGCTTCTGCCGATCATCTCTTCAGGCGTATACCCCAGCGCCTGCTCGACCACGGGGCTGACGTAGGTATACACGCCTTTAGGATCCATCTCCCAGATCCAATCGCCGGTGGTGCGGGCGACGTCGCGAAAGCGCTGTTCCGATTTACGCAATGCCTGTTCGGCCCGTTTGCGCTGGGTCACGTCTTTGCCCACGCCAAAAATGACCCGTTCGTTCTGCCACGTCGCCGGCGTGATGGTCAATTCCAATATCTTGATCTGACCATTGACCAGGTACTCGGTATCGACCGTGCCGCCCCGCTTCCACAGCGTCTGATGTTCGGCCCTCAATTCATCAGCCTGATCTGGAGGTGTAAAATCGTCGATGTGTTTGGTCAATAGGATGTCGCGCGAACATTCCAGGAACGCCAACGCGGCTTCGTTGCAGTCGATGTATCGCCCATCGGTGTCGATGACGAGGATGGGATTGGCCGTCCGTTCGAACAATGTGCGGTATCGTTCTTCGCTTTCCAGCAATTTCGCCTGGGAGCGCTCCAGGGTCTCCAACATGTCGTTGAGCGCGCGGGCCAGGTTCGTCAACTCGTCATCTCCCCCCACCGCGACGCGATCCGAGAGATTCTTGCTGACACCAATGTCACTGACGTCGACATTTAGGCGCTCCAGTCGAGAGATTACGATCCGATTGGCCATAACCGACGTCATTCCCGTGGCTGCCAGCCCACCGATCAAGAGCAGAAAGACCAGGTAGAGCATGCTCGTCTGGCCTCTCTGATAGATGTCGCGGGGCACGTCCACCCGCAGAAAAAGGGCCGGATCACCGTAGACGTCTTTGATGATGGTGTAGCCGGCGACCGTGTGCCTGTTCAAGGGGTGGATAAATATCACGTCTTCGTCGGGAAACGAGCCTAAAAATGCGTTTCGCGCAATTTCGAAATCGGCGGGGATTTGAGAGGCATCGAATCGTTCCACGATCAAAGAGGAGTGCGTGCTTTCAGAAAGACGCTCGACTTCGTTGGCGTCCAGGTAGCGCCCCATGATCATCGTTCCCTGAATAGGTCCCTCTTCTTGGCTGGTCAGGAGCGGGCGAGAGGCCACGAGCAAAGGGGCCTGTGGCAGCAGGATGACGCCCACGATGTGACTGGTCTCGTCGGGATGGTTGAAGAGCGCGTCTGCTTGCAGATGGGGCCTTAAACCGACCGGCGTCGGCGCTTCTATTTCACGGTCCCGATCGAAGGTCTTGCTAAAGACGATCTGCCCGTCTCGATTGGCGAACAGTATGAGGTCGAGTCGCGTGCTGATAAAGGTCTCGTCCACCAGGTTAGACGTGATGTATTCGGTGTTGATGTCCTGGATGAAGTCATAGGTGCTGTCCCACGCCGCCCAATCGAAAAGCATCATATCCAATGCGGCTATCTCGTCGAAGAGCGCGCTCCGGGCTCGTTCGACGTCTCGATGGACGTATTGCTCCTCCAGTTCCTGGAAATTGCCGATCAGTATGACGCGGGAGACGACGTACAGGACGAGCACCAGCGTGGCAAATATCGCGCCAATGGCAAATAGTATTCGTTTGCGCAGTATCATATCAACCTGACCCCACGGAGTTTATCACTATTCAGTTTATCATTCCTCTCGGCATTAGTCAACTGTATATGAAGCAACGAAGCAACGGCCGATTAACGGGCGCCCGATTTGGGTGTCCTCCGGATCAAAATTACGTATGTTTACGGATTACAGACTTCTCCCCATTTGCTATACTGATTAAGCGAGTAAACGTGCGCATTGGTATTGGATAGATAGAAAGAGGAAAGGAGCAGTAGTATGGATACCTATCGTTCGACTATTGACCGGAGACTGCGGCTGGGGGATGTCCGCCTTGGCGGGCGTCGCGTGCCTGGCGCTGGTGTTGCTCTTTATGGGCTTCGCGAGCGGCGGTTTGCGCGTCGTGCACGCCGATCCCATCGAGCCGCCGGAGGGCTACCCGAAGCTGGCGCTCTCCGTCAAGACGGTCACGCCCACGCTGGCAGAGACCGGCGGCGTGACCCTTTATTACGCCATCGAGATTCGCAACACCGGCGCCTACACCGCGGAAAACGTCACGCTCACCGATCACATCGACGAGCACACCAGCTTCACGGGCGAGGCGGGCGTCAGCGCTCCACACACCCCCACCATCGTCAGCGAGACACTCACGTGGAGCGGCACGGTCGGTTTCGACGAGACGGTCGTCGTGACCTTCAACGTATCAGTGGATGAGACCTTCAGCGGCACGGTGGTCAACACCGCCGTCATCAGCCAACCCCTCCTCCACGAAGTGCTGACCCGGACGGCCGAGACGGTGGTCACCGACCACCCCATCCTGGAGATCGAGAAGACGTCGTCACCATCCAGGCCCGGTCACAACGCGCCCCTCGTCTACACCCTCCTCGTCGCCAACCGGGGCCAATCGCGGGCCAGTTTGCCCATCACCGTCACCGATTACGTGCCCAGCGGTACGACGCTATACAAGGTCGGGATGGACGGCATCACCGGTACGGTCGGTAGCGATACCGTCATCACCTGGACCGAGAACGTTACACTGGCGCTAAACGACACGAGCGCCTTCACCTTCAGCGTGATGGTGGACGAGTCGGTGGCGCCCGGCGACGTGCTCACCAACGCCGTTTACGCAGTGGATAGCGACGAGACCGACGTCGTCTACGGCGAGTCCTACACGGTGACCGTCTACGCCCCCGAGTTCCGGCTCTCCAAGCGCGTCTGGCCCGATCCGCCCGGTTCCAACCGGGAGATGACCTACACGTTGCGGCTGCTCAACCGGGGCGCGCTGGCGCTGGACATGGTCATCACCGACGTCGTGCCGTCGGGCGTCACGTACGTCCGCGGCGGCAGTTACGACAGCGGCGTGGTCTCGTGGACGCTGGACAGATTAGACACCGGGCAGTCGGCCCAGTTCACCTACACCGTCTCCATCAGCGACGTGTTGGGAATCCCCATCGTCAACGACGACTACGGGGTCTGCGACGACGCGGGTGTGTGCCAGCCGGGCCGGCCGCTGACCAGTGTGGTCCAGGGGCCAGTATTTGAAGCCACTGCCATCGTTGATCCCATTGCTAAGAAGCCGGGCGGCGGCGTTGGCACCGACGTGTGGCCCACGCTCATCGTGCGCAACCTGGGTCCGGGCAACGCGCTCGATGCCCAGGCCACGCTCATCTTCGAGCGGATCAGCGTGCAGTTAGGCGATCTCTCCGTCGATCCTTCGGTCGGTGCACTTTCTGAGGGACCTGATTGCGGCGATAAGTGTCAAGCTTACGTCTGGATCGGAGATCTTGGCGTTGGCGACGTCGTCACTTTCGCCACCCCCGATGGTCAGAACACCATCGGGGGCGAGGAGGGCACGCTTTATAAAGCCACAGTGATCATCACCGACGCGCTGGGCGCACGACACACCGATCCCGTCAGCGACACAGCCGTTGGTTTAGTCACGCACTACGCCAACCTCAACCTGCGTAAGACTGCCCCATCAGTCATCGGGCGCGGGCAGATCATCACCTACACCATCGACGTCTGGAACAGCGCCCTGGCGACCGACCAGCCGCCGCCATATCCCTACTTGCTGGATTTCCTGCCGGAGCACGTGACGTTGATCACCAGCAGCATCAGCCACGGTGGCACGTACACTACGATAAGCGGCACGTTGGGATCGATGACCGTCATCTCCTGGACGCTGCCCAGTTTCGGCACCGGAGAAAGATTGCTCGAGCCCCGCACCTTCGCCGTCCGCGTGGACGCCGACCTGGTGAGCGGCACCCAGATCGTCAACCAATGGTATTCCACCCACTGGTACGAGAGCGAGGCCGGCGAGTACTTTAGCAATGCCGGCGACCCAATCACGACGACGGTCAAGGAGGTCGGCCTGATCGACTCTTACAAAGAGGTGGAACCGGAGCTGCTCGAGCCTGGCCCGGGCAACGTCCTCACCTACACCCTGCACATCGTCAACTCCAGCGCGCTCACGGCCACCGACGTACTCGTGTACGACGAATTGCCCTGGGAAGCCAGCACCTACCAGCGGGACGCGGTAGCGAGCAGTGGTACCATCGTCAGCGACATCGTCAGCATCCGCTGGGAAGGCGATGTCGGCCCGTTCTCCTCGGAGCTCGTGACCTTCACCGTGCTAGTGGACGAGGACTACCAGGGTCCCATCACCAACACCGCTACCATCAGCAATGCCGACCTGCTGTCCGAGGTGGTCATCCAGGCGGTGGCGTGGGTGACCGACGAGCCGGTCCTGTCGATTGACAAGTCGGCACCGGCGTCGGTCAACCAGGGGCAAAACATCCCCTACGCGATCCACGTCGCCAACGCTGGCCAGCAAGCGACCCACGTCGTCGTCACCGACACCATCCCCGCCAACACGACGATCATCACGAGCAGCATCACCGCAGGCGGCAAGCACCTGGCGGGCTTGGGTCAGGTCGAGTGGACGTTCGACGCCCTGGACCCGGGCGAGAGCGAGAACCTGGCGTTCGCGGTCTCGGTCGATAGCGGCAACGAGGTCGTCAACGCGTTCTACGGCATCCGCGCCGACGAGGTCGAGACGGTGATGGGCGATCCCGTCACGACCGAGATCGTCGGTGGCGGGCACGACATCTACCTGCCGCTCGTGTTACGCAACAGCTAACGCGACGTCGTAGCCTGTTTTCATTAAGGAGAAGCCCGGCGCTGTTCCTAGCGTCGGGCTTTTTGGCTTTTAGGCTCTCTGCTAGTTCGCCTGGTTGGCTTAGCAAGTGGCTAATCTTTCACCGCGACCATGCGAAATCCCAAAGAACCATAAAAAACGAAAAATCAGCGTTCATCTGCGTCCCACCAGGTTCTCCGGTACCAATTTCCTATGGCGTTATCCTTCCGAATTTGGTACAATATAAGCAAGTAATATATTTTTAATATTTTGTTGACCGTCTGTTCACCTGTCTCATACGTGTTCTTGTCATAATAGAAAAGGGGAGGCACTAACCACGTTGTAGACTTATTCTATTTCCCGAGGTATCGAATGAAAAACTATATACGACTTTTTTTAATTCTTGGATTGGCGTTTAGCCCTCTCCTGACTCTTACGCCATCCTCGATTCACGCCGACGCTCCTGCGCCGCCTTCCCAACAGATCATCGTTAAGACGCGCCCACCCTTGCCCGGGGAGCTTGCCGGGGCGGTCACTCTGGACAGCATCCTGATAGATTGCGACGTTCAGTCGACCACGCCGCTGTTCGATCTTTCGATGGGAGACGTGGCGCTCAAGCGTGCACTGGGGCTTGCCAACGTTTACCTCGTCACCCTGGCGCCGGCAACCGACGTGCAAAAGACGTTGGACACCCTCGCCGCCGACCCGGCCGTCGAGTATGCCGAACCGAATTACGTCGGCTATGGGGCCGTGCTGCCCGACGACCAGTACTTCAGTTTCCAATGGAATCTGAACAACACAGGTCAGAGCGGCGGTACGCCCGGCGCCGACATCGACGCGCCAGCAGCGTGGGCGCTCACCCTCGGCGACCCCGTCACGATCATCGCCGTCATCGACACCGGCGCCGACCTGGACCATCCCGACCTGGCGGCCAACCTGGTCGACGGTTACGATTTCGTCAACGACGACGACGAGCCGGACGACGACCACGAGCCGGGCCACGGGACCCACGTGGCGGGGATCGCGGCGGCCGTCACCGACAACGGGATCGGGATGGCGGGCGTCTGTCCCAATTGTCGCGTGATGCCGCTCAAGGCCTTGAACAGCGACAACGCCGGTTTTTACAGCGATTGGATCGACGCCATCGAATACGCCGTGGACCACGGGGCCAGCATCATCAACATGAGCCTGGGCGGGACAGGCAATTCCTCCGCCCTCCACGAGGCCGTCCGCTACGCCTACGTGGCCGGCGTGCCCATCGTGGCATCGATGATGAACGAGGGGGACGACGCGCTCTTCTACCCCGCCGCTTACACCGAGACTATCGCCGTCGGGGCGACGAACCGCTACGACGAGCGCTGGGCCAGTTCCAATTACGGCGATCACGTCGACCTGGTCGCGCCGGGCAGCGAGATCTACAGCCTGAGGACCAACGATACCTATTTTATGATGCACGGTACGTCGATGGCGGCCCCCCACGTCGCCGGGGTGTTGGGGCTGATCGAAGCGCTGCGGCCCGGTTTCGGCGTCGAGGAGTTGCGATACGTCCTGAGAAGCACGGCCGAGGACCAGGTCGGGCCGCCCAACGAGGATAAGAAAGGGTGGGACCCATACTTCGGCGCCGGGCGTTTGAACGCGGCCCTGGCGTTGCAGGCGGTCATCCCGCCCGCCAGCGTCGCCATTGAGGGACCGGCCGAGGGATTCACGGGGCAGACGCACACCTTCGTCGCCGCTGTCGACCCTATCACGGTGGCTCAGCCGATCACCTACGTCTGGCGCGCGACGGGACATGCGCCCGTCACCCGCACCGGCGGGTTGAGCGACACGCTGTTGCTGGCCTGGGATGCGCCCGGCGCGCACAGCGTGACCCTCGCCATATCCAATTTCGGCGGCGCGATCACGAGCGCCCACGCCATCACCCTCGCGCTGCCCACAGAATTGACCGTCTGCCCCGGCGGCGGGTGCGATTTCGAGACGATCCAGCCGGCCGTCGATCTCCTGAGCGAGGGCGGCCTGATCAAGGTGGCGACCGGCGTCTACACCGGCGTCAACGACCGGGGCAGGCTGGCCCAGGCCGTCTACGTCAGCAAGACCCTCACCATCCGAGGCGGTTACACGGACGCTTTCACCGAGCCGCCCGATCCCCAGGCCAACCCGACGAGCATCGACGCCCAGGGCGCCGGGCGCGCGATCTACGTCGCCGGCGCGGTCAGCGTCACCGTTGAGGGGTTACACGTCACCGGCGGCGACGCAGCGACGTTAGGCGGCGGGTTAGGCGGCGGCGACGTGGGCGGCGGCATATACGCGCAAAACGCCAACGTCGCCCTGCGCCACAACCGGGTGTTCGGCAACACAGCCCGCCGGGGCGGCGGCGTCTACCTGTGGGAAAGCAGCGCCGCGGTCGCCGATAACGTCTTCTCTGCCAACGCCGCTCGCTGGGGCGCGGGATTGTACCTGGTCGCCAGCGACGCGACCCTCACGGGCAACACCGTCGTCGCCAACGTCAGCGAGCTCGACGGCGGCGGTCTGTACCTGGACGCCAGCGTGGCGGTCTTGCATCAGAATACCATCACCGCTAACCAGGCCGGGGGATGGGGTGGGGGGCTGTACCTCTCCGGAAGTCCCGCCGAGCTCCAGTCCAACACCATCGCCAACAATAGCGCCGAGCGGCATGGCGGCGGCCTGTACCTGGATGCCAGCGACGCTGTCTTGACCAATAACGTCGTCGTCGATAACCAGACTGCGGGCGAGGGAGGCGGGGTATACGTCAAGCAGGCGTCGCCGCGCTTACTGCACACGAGCATCGCCCGGAACCTTGGCAACAGCGGCGTCTACGTGACGGGCGGCGCCGTCGCGCTGACCAACACGATCCTGGTAGGCCATACCACCGGCATCACCGCCACAGCGAGCGACACGGTCACGTTAGAGGCCACCCTGTGGGGGGCCGGCGATTGGGCAAACGGAACCGATTACGCCAGTGACGGAAGCATCACCGTTGGCGCGCGCAACGTGTGGGGCGACCCGGCTTTCACGGCGCCGGATGCGGGCGATTATCACATCGCTTTCACTTCCGCCGCCATCAATGCCGGTATAGACGCCGGCGTCACGACCGACATTGACGGCGACGTCCGTCCCGTCGGAGCCGGTTATGACCTGGGGGCCGACGAGAACGCCTCGGGGGCGGCGGCGGTGCGCATGTCCGTGAGCGCTGAAGCCAGTTTCGTCGAGGCCGGCGCGCCGTTGACCTACACCATTCGCGTGACTAACACCGGCGACGTGGATCTACACGTCGTCGTCAGCGATGCGCCGCCCGAACAGGTCGCGCCCACCGCGCCCCAGGTGTGGACGTTCACCCTCCCCGCCTCCGGCGACGGCTGGGTGGAGACGAGGGTTGTCACCGTCGCGGCCGGTTACACGGGCCCGCTGACCTACACGGCCCACGTCACGAGCGCGGAGGGCGCGATGGACACTGCCTCCGCCGTCGTATGGGCCGCCGAACATACAGTGCATGTTGACCCTGAGGAAGGCGGCCTGCTCGTCGCCTCCGGCGACGACGGCGCGACGGTGACGGTCGAGATCCCCCCCGGCGCGGTGTCGGAAGCGGTGCAACTGACCTTCGCGTCTCTTCCTGAGGTCGTCGATCCGCCCGCTGCGTTCTCCTTCGCCGGTCAGGCCTTCGCCCTGGAGGTCTACACCGGGGGGCTGCTACAGGGCGGCGTCGTCTTCCACAATCCGGTCACGCTGACAATCGAGTACGTCGCGGCCGACGTCGAGGGCCTGGATGAGGACACCCTGACCCTGCGCTACCGGAACGGCGAGACGTGGGCCGAGGACGGCATCACGGTCGTCCAGCGGGACGTGGATAAGCACCGGCTGGTGACGCACATCGAACACCTGACCGAGTTTGCCCTGTTTGCCCAGGCCCCACAAGACGAAAGATATACGATCTATCTGCCGCTGGTCCAGCGCTGACGATCTGGCATCAACGAGCCAAACGCCCCGACCGATGAGGGTCGGGGCGTTTGGCTCGTTACGCGGGTGTTACTTGAGTTTCTCCTCGGCGCTGAACGCCCGGTAGGGACTGAGTTCCTCCAGGATCGCCTCATCCTCTGCCGTCAGCGTCCCCTGCACCAGTCGCGAGAGGAGCGCGCCCACGCCTGGCCCCAGCATATAGCCCTGACCGCACATGCCCACGGCGTGGACGTAGCCTGCCATCTCCCGCGCGCGTCCAACGATGGGGAAACCATCGGGCGTCATCGGGTAGAGCCCGCGCCAGGTGCGGCGCACTTTGATGTTTGCGAGTTTTGGCATCAGACCGATCATCCGCCGGGCGATCATGGGCAGGAAGACGGAGGTCTCGCGCCGGTCGGTGCCGACGATGGGCGGGTCGGGCGTGATGCAGAAGACGATGGGACCGGGGCCGTGCTGGTAGAAATAGTAGTTCTTGGAACCGGCGGCCGGCCGGATGTCGACCACCATCGGTTCCACGAAGCGGGACACTGGCTCGGTGACGCCGGCCTCGTGGCTGTCGGGCGCCACCGGCGTGTCGATGCCCACCATCTCGGCGACGTTGCGGGCCCAGGGGCCGGCGGCGTTGATGACCGTCTCGGTGGCGTAACCGCCCTGGTCGGTGCGCACGCCCACCACGTGCCCCCGGCGGCGGATGATGCCCGTGACCCGCTCGTTGAAACGGAATTCGGCCCCCCGCTCCTTCGCCCGGATGTAGAAAGCGTGGGCTGAAAGCATCGGGGAGGCGGAACCGTCGTTGGGCGAGTAGGTCCCGCCGATCAAATTCTTCGGGTTCAGGTCGGGGATCACGGACAGTAGATCGTCCCGGTCCAGCCACTCGATGTCCAGCCCGTAGGCCTGCTGGATCTTGAGCAAGTCCTTGAGGATGTTCTCCTCCCGCTCGCGGTAAGCGACGAAAGAATACCCGCCCCGGTGCCACTCGATGTCGTCCCCGTAAGTCTCCTGCCAGGTGGAGAACACCTCCAGCGATTTGAGACACAGCCGGATCTTGGAAGGGGCCGAGTGGGTGGCCCGGATCCCGCCGATAGCGGCCTTGTTGGAACCCTGACCGGGGCTGGCGAATTGGTCGATGACCAGCGGTTTGAGCCCGGCCTGGGCCAGGAAAAATGCCGTGGGGAGCCCGACGCTCCCCGCGCCGACGATGATGGCGTCGTATATTTTGGTGGTCATGCATTACTCCTTGCTGTATATGATAGAAGTTTGGTAACTACCTAGACACCTGCTCGGAGGGGGTTTGCAGACTCTGTTGAAAAAGTGTCGGTTATGGAAAACCGACCTACATATGCTGGGCGTATCATCTCAATAAACCGGGGCAAACTCGCTCGGGCCGGTCTCCTGACCGTGCCCGCTGTGGCTCGGTCGGGAGACCGGCCACAGCTCTCCAACTTATTGAGAAGATACACGCCCACGGCGTTGCGAAGTCCCCGGGCGAAAATCTCCCCATTGCCGCCATCGGGGTCGTAGCGCACGATGGCGGCCCGCCGCTCGTCCTCCTCGACACAGACGTTACACGAGGAGCCGATGGAGACGAAGAGCGCGCGCCAGTCGGGGCTGAAAAGCACGGTGCGGGTGGTATGTCCGCCATTGGGCAAGCCCTCGATGACGACTTCGCGCTCCTGGAAAACACCATCCCCGTCGGGATCGCTCAGGCGCAGAATGCGCGTCGTCTCGCCCACGTAGAGCGAGCCGTCCTTGAAGAATGCGATGCTGCTGGGCGCGTTCAGCCCCTCGGCCACGACCTGGATTCCATCAGATACCCCATCCCCGTCCTCATCCGGCAGCCGCACGATGCGGCCCGCGCCTCGTTCAGCCACGTACAGCTACCTGTCGGGACCGACGGTCATCATCCGTGGTCCGTTGAGCCCCTGGCGCCGACGGCGGTGCTGTTGCCGACGGCCGAGCCGGCGGTCGAGCCGAGCACCGATGTACCAACACCTACCCCGCAGCCGGCCAATCCAACCATCGCCAGTCCGATCAGCTAGAAACCAGGTTTTTCTCAAAAACCTGGTTTCTCAGCGCCCGGCTACAACCCTCCCTCGTGGGCGTCGGTGGCGTGTGCCCTGGGCCCCTCCTCGACCGGACGCTCGCCCACTGAAACGCCGGCGAAGGCGCCTAGCGGCGCTTCGATGAACAGAGGGCGTTGGACGTTCTCGGTCACCCGCGGCAAGGGGACGCCCTCCTCGCGGAACAAGCGCTGGATGAGATTGGTGCATGTCTTGCCGCCGCAGGCACCCATACCGGCCCGCGTCACCGCCTTGATGTGATTCATATCGCGCACGCCGGAACGGATGAGGGCCCGGATCTCGCCGGCCGTCACGCGCTCGCAGCGGCAGATGATCTCGTCGTCGCCGATCCGTTCCACGTACTCGGCCGTCGGTTGGGCCACCCAGGCCTCCTTCGGCCGAATGCCGGCGATCTGCTTGGCGATCTCGCGGGGCGCGCGCACGCTGACTAGCAGAGCCTTGTCAGAAAATTTGGGCGCGCGGACCCGGGTCACCTCGACGTTGCCCAATACCTGCCCCTCGGTATCCATGATGGTGACCACGTCGCCCGCCTGGATCGAGTCCTCGGTGAACTCGTAAGGGATCGTCACGGTGGGCGTCTGCTTACCCTTGCGATAATCGAGCAGCGTCACGGCCAATCCTGGACATATCGCCACGCATTGCAGGCAACCGGTGCACCCTTCGCCCACGTATTCCGGCAATCCACGGATGTCATCGCTCTCGATCACGATACACTCTTTGGGACAGACAGAGGTGCATGGATTACAGGGGATCTCCTGGTTGCAGTGAAGCACTGGGAAGACACCTTCCTCTTTTTCTGGCAGGTCCTCCATCACCACCGCGCCGGGACGAGATTTGAGAATCTCGGCGGTCCGGTGCCATTCCGACGGCACGTCGCCCACGTCTCGCCCGAGGCTCCTGGCGATCTCCAATCCCCGAATGCGTCCGGTGAACATCGCGGCTGAAGCCTCGGCGATCTCCTCAGCGTCGCCCGCCGCGTAGACCGGCAGGCCGAACGCCTTCGCCTTGTGGTAGAACTCGTCCACCGGATCCAGGCCGACCGCTACCAGGATGGTGTCGCATTCGAAGGTCTTCTCGGTATTGGGGAGGGGACGCCAGTTTTCGTCGATCTGGGCGATGGTCACCGATTCGACCTCCTCCTTGCCGTTGGCCAGGAGGACGGTGTGTGAGGTGTAAATGGGCACGCCCAGCCGCGCCAACTTATCCCGGTGAACCTTGTAACCACCGCACTCTGGCAAAGCCTCGCACAGGCCGATGACCTGGATACCAGCCTGCAGCGCGTGATACCCGGCGATCAGGCCCACGTTCCCGCCGCCGACGATGAATAGC
>DSAR01000189.1 GCA_011046405.1 Chloroflexota bacterium
ACGAGATTGCCCGCTGCGCAGTTTGCCACATGCATCAACCCCAGCTTCGTTTTCCTTGAGTTCGCCTGAGGACGTTCTCAGCCATTTTAAGCGGTTTGCGCTTGCGATTTGCTTCGAAAACCCTCCCGTCACATCGTTTGTGTGCATCCCCCTGTTGAGATATAATGATGTGTGGTTCGTGACAATCTCGTAGCCACCTTCTTGTTGGCATCAAAGGAAGGGTAGGCGGGGCCCTATCTTTCCCCTTCTTGCACACATCGCCTGTCGTTCGGTAATAGGCTTGAGCAGCAGTCACCGGGGTTCAAAAGATATGGCGCTCTACCTGACGCCTTCAGCTTTAGGCTACCTGACCCAGCTCGTGATGGCGTTGTGCATCACCGGGTACATGGCCAGCCTGGTCTGGCGCTCCGCGCGCCGTCAGGCGCTGGAATGTCACGTGGTGCTGTTCACCGCTTTCTTTGGCGCGCTGTTCGGGTTCCTGGTGCTGCTTTTCCTGGAAGCGGCGCTGCCGCCCTCCCCGCGCCTCTTCGCGGTATTCCTTCAAGTCCCTTTCCTCGTCGGCGGATGGATTTTTCTGCTGCAATTCAGCTATCACTTTCCGGTCTTGCCCACGAAGTTGCGCCGCGAGGCGCGCTGGAGCTTGTTCGCCAGCGGCCTCTACGCGCTGTGGGAGATCGGCTATGCGGCCTACCGTTTCGCGCGATTGCGCGCCGGCGTGCTAGATATCGCATCGACTGGACCGATTACCTGCTGCTCCTGTTCCTGCTGTGGGCGCCGGTGATCTTCATACGGCGTATGTACCTGCTGACCCCGCCCGAACGCCGCTTCTGGACGCGTCTTAAACGCGCCTGCTTCCATCCCGCCGGCCGCGAGGCACGCGCGTTTCGCAACTTCTCCTGCATCTTCCTATTCGTCGCCGGGTTGAGCATATTCAACATCCTACGCACGTTTTATTGGATCCCTGTCTCCCTGGCGAATGTGGGCATCGCGCTTGGCATCCTGGTCGCGCTGTTCGCCTTCACCCTGGTGTATCTCAACCAGGGCCTGGAGACCACGTCGTTTATCGTCAAACTGTCTGGCGTGACCCTGACCACGCTGCTGGCGATCATGGGTGTGGCCGGTTGGATCGTGTCGCCGGCGCACATCGCCGATTACGAACCGGATTGGCCAGCCGGGCGCGCCATGCGCTTCACGCCGAATGTGAGCGGCGGCTACGACATCGCCGAGATCCCCTTCCAGTTCGAGCCGACCCTGGGCCGCGATTTACAATTGGATGATGGGCTACAACGCGGCTGTAGCGAGGGGCTCTCTTTCCCGTTCCGCTTCTACGGGCGGGAACACCACGTGGTCTACGTGTGCAACGATGGCGTGATCGCCTTGGGGCAGCCCGTGCGCTATCGCGAGTTCCAGTATCACTACGGCGCGGGCGTCCCGCTTTTGATGCCCCTGTTGCTCGATCTCGACCCGACGATCAGCCCTGGCGCGATTTTCGCCCGACAGGAGGCCGACCGCCTCCTCGTCACATGGGAGGGGCAGCGCGTTTTCCGCCGGCCAGAGCTGACGTTCACGTTCCAGGCGCTGCTATACAGCGATGGGCGCTTCGATTTTCACTACGTCGCGCTGCCGGAGACGTTGCCCTATCGCCCCAACGATGATCCCGGCGCGGCGATGTGGGCGGTGGGCGCCATCCCCGGCTCGCGGCGCCCCGCCCCACCCAGGGCCTCTTTGCGCGACCTGCCCCTCTCCGGCGGGCCGGAGGGTGTGGTGCAGGATTTCCACATCGAATTTCGCCAACACCTCCAGCTCCTGTTCGCGCCGTTGGCCGAGTTGATCCTGGGCGCCAGCCTCTTCATCCTCGTGGGCCTGCCGCTGATGCTCCAGGTGAGCCTGGTGCAGCCGCTCGATGCGCTGTTGCACGGCGTGCAGCGGATGGAGGCTGGAGATTACGCGCTCGTCGTGCCGGTGCAGGCCGCCGACGAGATCGGCTTCCTCACGCGCGCGTTCAACGCGCTCTCGGCGGAACTGGGCGACTTGATCCACAACCTGGAGGCGCGCGTGGCCGCCCGCACCGCCGAGTTGGACGCAGCCAATGCGCATTTGCGCGCCGAGATCGTCGAGCGCGAGCAGGCGCAGGCGGCGCTCCTGGAGCAGCAGCGTGCGCGCGCCCGCCTGGAGGAGCGTGATGCCGTCGCCCGCGAGTTGCACGATGGCCTGGGCCAGATGATGGGCTACATCAACGTCCAGGCCCAGGCGGCACAGACGCTGCTGGAACGCGGGCAAACGGAGGCTGCGCGCAGCACGCTGAACGAGTTGATCCCGGTGGCGCAGGAGGGCCACATTGACATCCGCGCCCACATCCTGGGCTTGCGCGCGCAGGAGGCGCCTCCGCAAGACTTCTTCGGCGCGGTGCAGGAATACGTCGCGCAGTTCAGTAAGCGCTACCGCATTCCCGTCACCCTCACTGTGCCGGAACCCTTCCCGGAGGCAGCCTTTGCGCCGGCGGTGGAGGAACAGATCATGCGCATTATCCAGGAAGGGCTGACCAACGCGCGCAAGCACGCCCAGGCCCGGCGCATCGAAATTGTCTTCGCTTTCATCGGCGACTGGGGACAGGTCGTCATTGTGGATGACGGCATTGGATTTGAGACGAATACCGAATCACCGCTCACCGATCACCCATCCCCCGTCACCGCTCACTTCGGTTTGCAGATGATGCGCGAGCGCGCGGAGCAGGTCGGCGGGACGTTGGAGGTGCGCTCCGCGCAGGGGCAGGGGACGCGCCTGCTGCTCAGGTTCCCCCGTTTTCTGCCCACCGCAGAGGATGCGGACGGCGCGCGCCTCCAGAGTCTGCGCCTGCTGCTGGTCGACGACCACCCGCTGTTCCTGGATGGGCTGCAAAACCTGCTCACCTCGCGCGGGCTGACCGTGGTCGGGACCGCCCGAGATGGCCACGAGGCGCTGGAAAAGACACGCGCCCTGCGCCCAGACGTGGTGGTGCTGGACGTTCACATGCCCCAGGGCGGCGGCCTCACGGCGCTCCGCGCCATCAAGGCCGAGTTCCCGGAGATCAAGGTGGTGATGCTGACCGCCGCCGGGGATGACGCCGGGCTGTTCGAGGCCGTCCAGAGCGGCGCGTCGGGCTATCTACTCAAGAGCCTGCAGGCGAACCGGTTCTGCCGCTTGCTGATCGGCCTGATGCGCGGCGACACGCCCCTGATGCCGGGGATGGGCGAGCGCCTCCTGGCCGAGTTCGCCCGCTCGGCCGCCCCCGGTGAGCCGGTTCCCGAGGCGGTTCTGACCCCCCGCCAACTCGAAGTGCTGAACCTGGTGGTGCAGGGCCTGACCTACAAAGAAGTCGGCGCAACGCTTAGCCTGAGCGAAAAGACGATCAAATACCATATGGGCAACGTCCTGGAGATCCTGGGCGTCGCAAACCGCGCCGAGGCCATCGCCTACTTTCAAAAGCGCCGAAAGTGAAACACTGCAACGCGTGAGGTGCGACGCACTTGAGAAGTGCGTCGCACCTCCACAGGCCATCGCCATCCGTTTCAACCAGCTCCACGCCCGACTGATCCGCCAGGATGGCGGCGGATCGGTTTCCACGCTGCGATTTCCAAGCCCCCCTCTCCCCAAGAAAAGGTCTAGTCGAAAAGACTAGACCTTTTTTAGACCAAAGTCCAGTGACAAACGCTCCCTTTTGTGCTAGAGTGTCAATGTATTCTTAAAATATTATTAAAACCCCCTCACCCATCACCATCGGAAAGCTGAAAAAAAGATGAAAAGAGTGTTCCTGTGTGGCGCTTCGATCTTTCTGACCGGCCTGGCCGGCGGTCTCGAAAACGTCCCGGACATCCAGGTGACCCGGCGCCCGGCCCTATCCGGCGCGATAGACCTGACGGATTTCGACCTCGTCGTGGTGGATTTCGACGAGGTCGCGCCGGCCGACGTGCTGGACATCCTGCGCGCCCGCCCGGACCTGAAAGTGGTGGGCGTCAACGCCCGCGGCGGCGCGGTGACGGTGCTCTCCGGCAAGGTCTACCTGGCGCGCACGCTGGAGGAGGTGGTGGCGTGTTTGGAGTGAGAGATATGGAGAGGCGGCGGGGAGCAAACGAATGTCCAATGATACAGATCTGTGCCTCTTCTGTGAATCTATGTGATTTGGAAGTGAAGCAATCTTCTGAGATAAGGAGAAAGGAGATACGATGAATTCCAAACGTTTTGTGTTCATGGCCCTGGTCGCCGGCGCGGCTCTGGCGGCGCTGCTGCTGGGCGTGTTTACCCACGCCCACGCGGCCCCCGCGCTCCCGCCAGAGACCTACTACCAGGGCACGGAGATCGCGGCCCTGACCAATGTGGACGATGCTTACAAGTGTGACATCGCCATCGGCTTTATGTTCAACTATTATGGCACAGACTATACCCAGCTGTGCGCTTCGACCAATGGCTTTGTCACCTTTGACACGCTCAGTAGCAGCTATTACACAAACCAGCCGCTCACCAGCACTACCGGGAGTCCCACTACGCTGATCGCCCCCTACTGGGCCGACCTCATGTCGCACGGCAACCGGGAAATGGTGCTCACCGGCACGGTGGGCAGCGCGCCCAACCGCGAGTTTGTGATCCAGTGGACCAATTTTGGTTTTTACAACGACAACACACCGCTGGGCACCTTCCAGATCATCCTCTACGAGGGCAGCAACGACGTCCGCTTCCAGTATCGTAAGATGGTCCACCCGGACAAGGGCTTTGGCCAGATCGGCACGATCGGGCTGCGTAACAGCGCCACCGAGTACACGCAGCACTCTTACGTGGCCTACGGCTCGACCGGCCCGAAGACGCTGGCCGACGGCCAGTCGCTGCTCTTTACCTGGAATGGCGGGACGAGCAGCTACGACCTGGACCCGGACGCGGCCTACCAGGGCATCCTGTTCTACAAGGACACGCCCCCGCCGGCGCTGCCGCAATTGACCTCGCCCGCCGACGGCGGCTATGCCCCGTTGCTGCCGGCCTTCTCCTGGGAGAGCGCCGAGCGGGCGGTGACCTACACGCTCAAGGTGGCGAACGAGGCCGACACCAGCTTTAGCGCGCCGCTGATCAACACCGACGTCCTCTCGCCAACCACCAGCTACACCCACACCGGCGCGGCGCTGACCGAGGGCAATATCTACCTGTGGACCGTCACCGCCGCCAATGCCGAGGGCGATGCCTGGTCCGACGTGTGGACCTTTACGGCGACCGACAAGAGCGCCAGCACCATCTCGGTCAGCGGGTCGCCCAACCCCTCCACCGAGGGGCAGATGGTCACATTCACCGCCGTAGTGACGCCCGGCACGGCCACTGGCACGGTTGATTTTTACGCCAATGGAGCGCTCCTGGGCAACAGCGCGCTCAGCGGCGGCGCGGCGACTTACGCCACGGACGTCTTGATCGCCGGTTCCCACGCCATCACCGTCACCTACGGCGGCGACGCGAACCTCTTTGGCAGCACCTCCGCCGTGTACACCCAGATGGTGGAAGGCGCGGCGTCGGGCGACTTCCGACCGATCAGAGACATCAACCAGGTCACGCGAGATTCCCAGCCCTCCTGGTGGGGGGGATATGGGTACGGGTACCGCCAGGGCGTCGTCATCGGCGGCGTCTACTATTTTGCCGCCACTGACGCGCACGGGCGCGAGCTGTGGAAGAGCGACGGCGCCGAGGGCGGCACCGTCTTGGTCAAGGACATCTACCCCGGCTCGAACGAATATGGTCCCAACAGCTCGTCCCCCCAAAACCTGACCGCCGTAAACGGTGTGCTCTACTTCGTCGCCGACGACGGAACGCACGGGCGCGAGCTGTGGAAGAGCGACGGCACAGCAGATGGCACCGTAATGGTCAAGGATATCAACCCCGGCTCGGGCAGCTCGTCCCCCCAAAACCTGACCGCCGTGAACGGCGTGCTCTACTTCGTCGCCAACGACGGGACGAACGGGCAAGAGCTGTGGAAGAGCGACGGCACGGCGGGCGGCACCGTGATGGTCAAGGACATCAACCCCGGCTCGGGCAGCTCGTCTCCCCGCGACCTGACCGACGTGAACGGCGTGCTCTACTTTGCCGCCGACGACGGGACGAACGGGCGCGAGCTGTGGAAGAGCGACGGCACGGCCGGCGGCACCGTGATGGTCAAGGATATCCGATCCGGCGGCGGTTGGAGCGGCAGCTCGTCTCCCTCCAATCTGACCGTCTTGAACGGCGTGCTCTACTTCGTCGCCGACGACGGGACGAACGGGCGCGAGCTGTGGAAGAGCGACGGCACGGCCGACGGCACCGTGTTGGTCAAGGACATTTACACCGGCACCTCCTATGGGAGGCCCAACAGCTCGTCTCCCGCCAACCTGACCGACATGAACGGCCTGCTCTACTTCACCGCCTATGATGGGACGAACGGGCAGGAGCTGTGGAAGAGCGATGGCACAGGGGCCGGCACCGTCTTGGTCAAGAATATCCGATCTGGCTCGGGCAGCTCGTCTCCCCAAAACCTGACCACTGTGAACAGCGTGCTCTACTTCGCGGCCGACGACGGTACAAACGGGAACGAGCTTTGGAAAAGTGACGGCACAGCAGACGGCACCGTGTTGGTCAAGGACGTCTACACTGGCACAAACAGCTCGAACCCGTCCTACCTGACCGACGTGAACGGCGTGCTCTATTTCACCGCCAACGATGGGACGGATGGCGCCAAGCTGTGGAAAAGCGACGGCACGGCCGGCGGCACCGTGCTGGTCAAGGATATCGTCCGCAGTGCGTGGGGTTGGGACGATTTCGAATTCGAAGGAGGCGGGGGCGGGTGGATGAGCAACCTGACCAACGTGAACGGCGCGCTCTACTTCGTCGCCAACGACGGCCCGCACGGATACGAGTTATGGAAGAGCGATGGCACGACAGACGGCACGGTCATGATCAAGGACATCAATACCCTGACCCATCATGCGCATCCGTCCTATCTGACCGAAATAGACGGCATGCTCTACTTTAGAGCTTATGACGGGGTGAATGGCTGGGAACTGTGGAAGAGCGACGGCACCGAAGGCGGCACCGTGTTGATCAAGGACATCTACCCTGGCGTGCGCATCCCGAGCGACGACGACTACCATCATTATATGCAGGGTCCCAACAGCTCGTATCCAGACGACCTGACAGCCGTGAACGGCGTGCTCTATTTCAGGGCCGATGACGGGACGAACGGGGGCGAGCTGTGGAAGAGCGACGGCACCGAGGGCGGCACCGTCCTGGTCAAGGACATCTACCCCGGCTCGAGCGGAGACTATACCTACAGCTCGTATCCCAGAAACCTGACGGTTATGAACGGCGTGCTCTACTTTACCGCCAACGACGGGACGAACGGGGAAGAGCTGTGGAAGAGCGACGGCACGGCGGGCGGCACCGTGCTAGTCAGGGATATCAGATCCGGCTCGTACGGCTCGTATCCCCGAAACCTGACGGTCATGAACGGCGTGCTCTACTTTAGCGCCAACGACGGGACGAACGGGGAAGAGCTGTGGAAGAGCGACGGCACGGCGGGCGGCACCGTGCTGGTCAGGGATATCAGATCCGGCTCGGGCGGCTCGTATCCCCAAAACCTGGTCGCCGTGAACGGCGTGCTCTACTTCGTCGCCGACGACGGGACGAACGGGCGCGAGCTGTGGAAGAGCGACGGCACGGCGGGCGGCACCGTGATGGTCAAGGATATCGTGTCGGGCTCGGGCAGCTCGTCTCCCCGCGACCTGACCGACGTGAACGGCGTGCTCTACTTTAGCGCCAACGACGGGACGAACGGGACCGAGCTGTGGAAGAGCAACGGCACCGCCGACGGCACCGTGTTGGTCAAGGACATCAACCCCGGCACAGGTCACTCGTCTCCGCAAAACATGACCGCCGTGAACGATGTCCTCTACTTCGTCGCCGACGACGGGACGAACGGGCGCGAGCTGTGGAAGAGCGACGGCATGGCCGACGGCACCGTCTTGGTCAAAGACATCAAACCCGGCGGCGGATGGAGCGGCAGCTCGCGTCCCGCCAGCCTGACCGACGTGAACGGTGTGCTCTACTTTAGCGCCGACGATGGGACGAACGGGCGCGAGCTGTGGCAGAGCGACGGCACGGCCAACGGCACCGTGATGGTCCAGGATCTCTACCCTGGCGCACCCAGCTCATTGTATGAGTGGTACGGCTATGGCGGTATGATCGTCGTGAACGGAGCGCTCTATTTCGTGGCCGACGATGGCGCCATCGGATACGAGTTGTGGACGTACACCCCCGGCCTGCAACTGAGCTTTGCCAAGTCCGTTGCGCCGCCGGCGGCGCGCCCGGGCCAGGTCGTGACCTTTACGCTGGCCTTCCGCAACCCCAGCGCGATCACCGCCACCCACGTCACCATCACCGACACCTTGCCGGCGGGCTTCGACGTTGCCAGCGTCGCCAGCGCCGGCGCCCACGTCACCCAGATCTCCACCAGCCCTTACGTCTGGCAGGTGCAGGACCTGCTGCAAGGGGAGGGCGGCGTCATCACCATCACCGGCGCCCTCGCTGCCCCGCTGTCGCCGGGCAAGCTGACCAACGTGGCCCTGTTAGGCGCCGCCGACATGACGCGACGCAGCGCGGCCGCCCAGATCACCGTGCTCAAGTCGCAGGCCACGATCGTGCTGAGCAATCTCAGCCACACCTACGACGGCACGCCCAAATCGGCGACGGCCACCACAGACCCGCCCGGTCTGAGCGTCGCGCTCACTTATAACGGCGGTTCGATGCCGCCTGTCAAGCCGGGCAGCTACACCGTCGTCGCCACCGTCACCGACCCGAATTACGAGGGCAGCGCCACGGCCACGCTCGTCATCGGCAAGGGCGCGGCGCAGATAACGCTGCAAGACCTGGCTCGCACCTACAACGGCGCGCCGCAAAAGGCCAGCTACACCACCACACCAGCGGACCAGTACGCCGCCCTGACCTACGACGGCTCGCCAGACGCGCCCGCGAACGCCGGGTCGTACACCGTCGTCGCCACGGTGGATACCGAGCTGTACACCGGCACAGCGACGGACACCTTCGTCATCGCCCAAGCGCCGCTCACCGTCATCGCCAACGATGCGGCGCGCACCGACGTCGCGCCCAACCCGGCCGACCCGACCTGGCATTACGACGGCTTCCGCGTGGGCGATACGTCGGCTGTGCTGACAGGCGCGCCGGCGTTCGCCTTTGGCGTCGGCGACGGCTCGCTCGGCTCGCCCACGCCGCTGGGCGACTACCCCATCACGCCCACCGTGGGCACGCTGGCGGCGACCAACTATGCCTTTGCCTTCGAGAGCGGCGTGCTGCACGTCACCGACCGCACCGTGCCGACCATCACCTGGGTCATCGCCGATCCGCTCGTCTACGGCACACCACTGGGCGCGGCGCAGCTCAACGCCACGGCGACCTACAGCCAGGGCGCAGTGGCGGGCGCGTACACCTACGAGCCGATGGAGGGCATGGTGCTGGAGGCCGGCGAGCGCTCGCTGCTGGTCACCTTTGTACCGAACGATTTGATCACCTTCTACACCGCCACGCAGCGCGCGGCGCTCGTCGTCACCAAAGCCGGGCTGGCGGTCCGGGCGGACGACAAGGCGCGCAACTATGGCGACCCCAACCCGCCGCTGACGGTCAGCTATGGCAATTTCGTCGGGGCGGATGGCATGGGAGACCTACTTACCCCGCCAACGGCGACGACGACGGCCACTGAGACCACGCCGCAGGGCGTGTACGCCATCGTCCCCGGCGGCGGCGACGACGCCAACTATGCGCTGACCTACGTCGACGGCGTGCTCACCATCACGGCGGCCGATCCACAGGTCGTCCTCACCTCGTCGCCCAACCCGTCTTACTACCGGCAGCCGGTCAAGTTCACAGCTTCCTTCACCGCCGGCCTGCCCAGCGGCACAGTGACGTTCTACAACAACGGCGGGCCGGGGACACTCGTCTTGCCGGGCGCGCAGGTGTTGGGGACAGCCGAGCTAATCAACAGCCAAGCGACGCTGGTCACCGACACGCTCGCGGCGGGCACGCACTACATCCTGGCCGTCTACAACGGCGACGCGAACAACAATCCCAGCACCTCGGCACCGTACGAGCAGGTCGTCGAGATGCCCACCAACGTAATCGCCGCCGAGGGCAGCGTCAAGATGGGCATGGTCTTTGCCTACAGCGTCGTCGCCAGCAATCCGAACACGACGCCGCTGTACAGCGTCGTGATCACCGGCAGCATCCCAGCGCAGGCGGCCTACGTCTCGGTTGTGGGCGGCAAGTGGGTGGCAAGCGGGGGCGACTATGGCAACGGCTACGTCACATCCGGCGTCATCCCAGAGCTTGCGCCTGGAGAGCGTTACACCCTGACGTGGTCCGCACAACCGACGGCGTTTCTGGCGGATATGAGCACACAGGCGCACATCAGCAGCATCAATGCCCAGGCAGATGTGACGCTGTCTATTCGAGTGTACCGCCTCATCCTGCCCGTCATCTACAAGAACGCCACGCCCTAGACTTTCATCAGTTTCACAACAGAGCGGCGGGCGCTGCACAGCGCCCGCCGTTTTTGTGCCTCGTCTAGAGCTTTCGTAAAGCTTACGGTCCCGGTGACTGAGCCCATTGGCTCAAAAACCTGGTTCTTTGGGATTTCGCATGGTCGCGGTGAAAGATTAGCCACGAATTGCACGAATTAACACGAAAAACCCAAAGATTAGTGACAATTCGTGTAATTCGTGGCGAAAAAATTGACCACCTGCTAAGCCAACCAGGCGAACTACCAGAGAGCCAAAAACCTAAGCTGATACCGGCATATAATAAAGCCGCTACGGTAAAGACTGATGCGGCCCAATCGAGATAGCGTCCGATAACTCGACTTATCATACGCTATTTTGCGCGCCCCACAGCGCCCGAATACGTCGCTAAAAACAACTCGAGGCCGTCCGATTACGCGATGTATTGATCGACGAATGTGAGATACCCCTGCCGTCCGCCCCGTTTGCTCCAGCGATTGATCGACTTGCGGATACGCTTCAGGCAGGCGACCATCTCATCTACGGTAATCGGCTCGAGAGAGATTCCTGCCGGACGTCCCGCCTCATCGAAAAACGTCTCTTGCCCCAGGCGCCATTCGCACATCGGCTTGACCGAGTCGTAGATCGCTTGAGCCTTCGGCGTCAGAGATGGCTTTTCCCTTTCACGGCCCCTGGACTCAGCCTGATACTCGCGGAGTAGCGCCTCGACAGCGCTCAGGGCGTCCCAATCGGTCAATTCGGGATCCTCTCGATACGCTCGGATGATACCGAACTCAATGTTCTGTAGCACATCCTCGTATCGCTCTTCAAAGGTCCCCCGGCGGTCTGAAGATACCTGAGAGGATCTGCGAGAGGTACGCTTCTCTCCTTTCACCTCTTTCTCCTCGGTGACATCGGTGAACGCCACCAGTGGGAGCGGATTGTCCTTGTGCCCCAGCGGCAGGTGCTCCTTATCCTCGGGGATCGCGTCCAGGTCAACGATACCCACCACGACGAACTCTTCACCAACGGTTCCGTGAATTATGCCATGCGTCAAAAACGCCCGGACTTCCTCCAGATTGATGATCACGGTGGGGCATTGGGCACAGAACCAGCCCATATCACCACTGATGAAAAAAGTGTCGGCGTCGGAGCTAGCACGCGTGTCCACCAGGTAAGTCGCTGTGTGAGATTGCAGCGGGCCGCCACAGCGAGAACACGGACCCGGCTGTCCCTCAAATTGCCGACAGATGCATTCGCGCGGAATCGTGACGTCGATGCTCATTTTCTCAAAACCTCGTCAGAAAAAGCCACCAGGAACTCCTGACAGTAACTGATGCAGATCCGATGATACGTGGGATCATCTCTACCGGCATTGCGAAGTTCCATTTCAAAGTCCTGACACCAGTTGAACACTGACTGCATCCCCAGAAAGTCTCTATCCAGGGCTTGTAGCGTGTTCCGCTCTGGCGTCACTTTGTCTCTGATCAATTTCCACACTTGCCACCAGGCATCGCACGCCGCGGCAGTCTGACCTGATTGCAGCCGTTTGTACCCCTCCTGCATCAGGTCATCGATCTGTTCGAAAGAGATACGATCCGGAACCAGTCGCTTCCAGAGCACGATTGCCGCCATCCAGACAAAGTCTTCGTCGTACCGTCCTTCAGGATGAAGGGTGTATTTCGCGCGCCACTCCTCGGACAACCGTTCTCCTGACTCGTGTCGCTGGGCCGCTGCTCGGTAGTCATCGGGGGTCACCGGGATGCCCAATCGGTTGAGCTTGGCAAAGATTTCGTCAGTAGACATTGACTCGATCTTTTCGATGTTCCACTCTTCCTCAATCCGTTTCAACAACTTTTCCCGAAAGTTTGGATCATTAAATAGATCACTTGGATGCTTCGTCTTTCCCCCTATTCTATCTCTCATTCCGTGTGTAAGCCTGCATTGCGCAAGCGCCGCATCAACGCGGAGCGCCGACTGTATTCGTCGTGAATCCGGTTCAGCCGCGTCTGAAAGACTACAGTCTTTCGCTGATGCTCTGCCAAATCGCGGAGCTTTTTCAACAATTGCACCGCCTTGTCATAAAACTTGGCCTGTCCCCGTTGGATCAGCGCGTCCACCTCGTCCCAGACCTCATCGCCTCGTTCGGCCAATGCCTCCAACTCCGCGATGCGCCGAGCCTCAGCAGCCGCGGCTTCTGCCTTGCGCCGGCGCTCCGCTATGGCCTCCGCCTCCGCGAAGAGCTCGGCGACGGTGCGACGTGCCTCGGTGCTACGCTGAGGCCCAGCGCTATCTAATAGGCCCAAACGTCGCTTCAACGCCAGGGCCAGTTGCGGCTCTCCCTGCGCCAATCGCAGCAGGCATTCATCCTTCTCCTCCGGCGCAAGCGCATCAATCGCCCGGCGCAGGTCGTCCTCTGTGAGCGTTCGGGGCTCAAGCGGCGCGCTCCGTTCCGCCGCTGCTTGCAGCATATCCGCTTCCACGTCGAACAGTTCCACAAAAGTCTCCAGCGCTGGCGTCAGATCCCCCAGGCCAGGCGGTACCGGCGGCTCGAATGCATCCTCATCCGCGCCATACACCATCGTCAATCCCTTGAGCCACGCCAGGTAGAGCACCCGGTCATCTCCCCGCATCATCGCTTCCCGTAACCCCACCAACGAGCCCAACCACCCCTCATCCTCGATCCATCCCAGGCCCTCTTCTTCGTTCAACTGGATGTCCAAGATGACATACTCACCCTTGGTATCGACCTGGACGACGTCGGACGGATACTCCGTCGTTTCCACGTTGTATTGCCGCATCCGGTCGGCATCCACCAGCGACCTTGGAAAACGAAACATCAGTCGGCGACTGCCCCAATTGGCCAGGTAGAGCATCGCGTCGTAGTAATCGGCCAACAGATCCTCGGGGTTACGACGCAGGCCGCCGCCATAGCTGTAGGTAAACACCGCCCGCCAGGGATGTGGGCTGACGCGGCTGGACAATTGGGCCACCGCCTGCTGCGCCCCTGGCGTCAACGGCCGGTCGATGGCCTGAAATTCGTAGTATTGATATTCGCTCATTTTGAGATAGCTCCTTTGCAACTGCTCACCTTGTGCCCGCCGGATCACAATCCGGTTGCACTATCGGTAGCGGATTGTGATCCGCATTGCACACGTGTGCTGAGTAGCTCCTCTATGCAAACGTCTGGCTATAACGCCTCGATAACCTCCAGGAAGACCTTCTTTCCCCGGTGGCGCTTGCGCACGTCGGCGATGAAAGCTTCCCATTCGCCAGAGGCATTGTGGCGACGGTAGACCTGGCGAATGGTTTTCAGGATTTTCAGCGCCTCCTGGTACAGGTGGCGACGCTTGCCCGCGATGTGCTTCTCGGCCTGGCGCTCGTAATAGGCCACAGCCCACGGGTAATGTTCCGCCGACTCCGCCGCGCGGCGGGCGACTCGGTCCGTCCAGGTTTGGTTGATGACGGCGCCGGAACGTTCCACGATCTCCATCGCCCGGGATAGATCGCCGTCGTCTAATGCCATCTGGATATGCAGCGATCGACTCCCGCGCTCTTCCACGATCTGATCCAACGCCGATTTGAGTTGTTCCCACCGGCCCAGTTCCCGGGCATGCTCGGCGATGGACTGGTACAGCGCGTAGTCGGGGGAGGCGTGAAAGCGAGCCAAATGAATTTCCAGGATGCCTTCCAGATCGTTCTGCCGCTCGTACCGTGCCCGGAGCCAGTTGCCAAGCT
>DSAR01000407.1 GCA_011046405.1 Chloroflexota bacterium
ACAACAGGGGCGGGTGCGGGATCTGCAAATCTCGCCGCCGTAGGCCTCGAGCCAGCCAGACCGCCAGCGTCAGCGCGACGAACACCTGGGCAATCTGGGCCGGCACCTGGGGTACCTCTGCCCGCAGGTACGCCCACAGAGGCCCTAGGAAGAGCAAGGCCCCCACGCCGAGCAGCGGCTCAATCACCGTCGCCCCGCCGAGGACAGCCAGCAGGACGAAGAGCACCCCGCCCAACGGCGTCAACCGGACCAGCAGCAAACCCGCCACGAGGGCCAGCACCAGTCCCAGCGTGGTGACCAGGGGGCCATTCCACGAGAACACGACAGCCAATTTGGAATAGAACGAATTTAACCTGTCCATACAACCTGGTAGGATAAACGACTCAAGCAAGCAACCTCCCCCACGCATCTACTTGCACACTTGCACACTTGCACACTTGCAAACTTGCAAACTTGCCTACTTGCCTACTTGCATACTTGCATACTTGCAACTTACTACACCTTCTTCTTAAAATACGCGATGGTATGTTGCAGACCTTCATCAAGCGAAACCCGGGGCTCCCAATCCAGGACCCGTCGCGCCTTGCTGATGTCGGGACAGCGGACCTTGGGGTCGTCCTTTGTGCGCTCGTCGGTGGGGGTGACGAAGGTGATGGACGAGTCGCTGCCGGTCAGTTCCTTGACCTTGTGGGCGAAGTCGATGATCGACATCTCCTCCGGGTTACCCAGGTTGACCGGCGTGACCTCGTCGGCGTGGAGCAACTCGATCATGCCCCCCACCAGATCCGAGACGTAGCAGAACCCCCGCGTGCGCGAGCCGTCGTCGTAGACGGTGAGCGGGTCGCCCCGAAGCGCTTGGCAGACGAAGTTAGGCACCACCCGCCCGTCGTCCATCCGCATACGCGGCCCGTAGGTATTGAAGATACGCACGATGCGGGTGTCGACGCCGTGGTATTTGTGATAGGCCATCGTCAGGGCCTCGGCGAAACGCTTGCTCTCGTCGTAGACGCCGCGCGGACCGACGGGGTTGACGTTGCCCCAGTAGTCCTCGGTCTGGGGATGGACCAGCGGGTCGCCGTAGACCTCCGACGTGGAGGCCAGCAGGTAGCGTGCGCCTTTCGCCAGGGCCAGCCCCAGGGTCTTGTGTGTCCCCAGGGCGCCCACCTTGAGGGTCTGAATGGGTAAATTGAGATAATCCACCGGGCTGGGCAGGCTTGCCAGGTGGAAGACAGCGTCGAGCGGGCCTTCGACGTAGATGTAATGCGTCACGTCGTGCTTGATGAAGTGGAAACGCTCGTGGCCGGCCAGGTGAGCGATGTTGTCCACCGTGCCAGTGCTCAGGTTGTCCATCGCGATGACCTCGTGCCCGTCGTCGAGCAACCGGTCGCACAGGTGAGAGCCGATGAAACCGGCGCCTCCGGTAATCAGTATCCGCATAATGATTGTATCTCCTTGTATATACTATCTCCAACCATCTGTCAGAACTTAAGCATGGCTGAACCTTAGCAACCTGGCTCGTGCGCTAGACTATAGCGTGAACCCATGTTTCCCCGATTGCTTTTAAGTCATCGCCTCTGATTGTACCCCTATTTGGAATTTGAGACAAACAAACGGCGCTGCACCTTAACTTGACAATAGGTATCTACTCAGGTGCGACGCACTTTTGCCCCACCATCAGATCGATCTAGTGGACAACAGCAGTGGACGAATCGCCAAAATCGCGTGAACACGTGCGTCGCACCTTGTGACTGAGCAGTTACAACAATGGCATATTTGCCAAAGCAGATTTCCGAAGTCTAGAAAGTGGCCTGGAAACACACCAAAAGCAGCAATCCCGTTACCCAGGTATTCAACTCTCCTTTTGTGCATCAGATGCAAGACTTCAAGCATTCGCTCATGCCCCGATCGCCTCCATCGTCCACCTCGGCGACTCGACCGAGATGCACCCCGTGGGACACACCCGGATGCATGCCAGACAACGGATGCAGGCGCCGGACGTCGGGTCTTCGTGGACGCGAATGTCGACCGGGCAAACCGCCTGGCAGCGGTTGCAGCAGGTGCAGGTCTCGCGATCCACCCGCAGGCGGAAGGCGCTGATGGGGTTGAAGGGCGCCCAGAGCGCGCCCAAGGGACAAAGCCAGCGGCAGAAGGGCCGGCGAGTGACCCCCATCCAGCCCACCGTCGCGGCGAGGAGCGCGATCTTGAGCCAATAAAACGGACCGATCAACGCGCGCACGTCGGCCGAGAGGAGTACGACCGGGATACCCGCCTCCAGCGTGCCGGCCGGGCAGAGCTTGCAGAACCAGGGATCGGCGGTGAGGAAAGGGACGACGAAGACCAGCGCGACCAGGATGACGTAGCGGCTCCAGTTGAAGCGGTTGGGGAGGCGCAACTTGGGGACGGGCAACCTGTACACCAGTTCCTGGAACCACCCAAAGGGGCAGAACCAGCCGCAACTGGCCCGCCCGATCAGCGCGCCGACCAGGCCGACGACACCCAGCACGTACAGCGGCACCTTGCGCCGCCCGACGAAGTGTTGGATGCTGCCGATGGGACAGGCAAAGGAAGCGGCCGGACAGGCGTAGCAGTTCAGTGCGGGGCAAGGCAAGCCTCTGGTGATGCGCTGGGTGAAATAGGAGTTAAGCGTCAGGGCCGAGATGATCTGTACGATGGGGCGTCTTTGGACCAGCCACGTCCAGAATCGTCGGGCGGGCGCACTTTCCTGTCGGATGCTTTCTATCTGCTTCATCGGATGGGCCTACCCGAGGCCGATACAAGCGTATCAGAGCAAGATCGCATTGCGTAACGTGACGTACCACTGATCGAATGTCAGTCCCAGCAAGATCGCCGCGACCGACAGGAGGATCAACGCCCGGTTCACGACGAAAGCCCGCCGCTGATTTTTGTCATTGGTCATTTCATCATTTTTCATTACTCAAGCCCGATATCGAAACATCGTGCCCACAATGGCAGCAAAAAGCATCACCAGACCCAAACCGACGATTAAGAGCACCGACGGTGAAGTAGAGGTATCGGGATCGATGGGCCACGGCGTGAACGTGGGAAGAAGCGGTGTAGGAGGAACAGTGGGAGGGACCGTAGCAGGGAGTGGGGTAAGTGTGGGAACGACGGTCGGCGTGGGCGTGGGCGACGGGAGCGGCGTTGGAACAGGCGTAGGCGTGACAGTCGGAAGCGGGGTCGATGAGGGCGTCGGGGGAATGGAGGTTATCGTCGGGGTGGGAGAAGACGAGGAAGGAGGCAATGTCGGCTCTGGCGCGGGCTCGGTCGAGGTGGGAGTGACGGCAGGCGTCTCGACCGGCGGCGGATCGTCGGTATTTTCGACCAGCAGGTAGGTTGGCCCGCCGATGATACAGCCGCGTTTGTCGGCGCAGCGGGCGCGGGGCAGCGTGAACGTGTACTGTCCATTCTCCGGGACGATGGTATGTTCGATCCCGGTCTGCTCGACGAGCCGGGCCTGGGCGGCCAGGGCGGGCAGCGTGACGTGGGCGTCGGCCTCCGTGTGGGCCCAGAGCACCCGGGTGGTCAGCGCGCCCCGCTTGAGGGTGACGACGTTATACGTGGCGTACCGCTCTCGTTGGGCCGAGAAGGCGCCGGCATAGTGGGTCGTGATCAATTTGTAGGCCTCGTAGGCCGGACGGCGGCTGAAGTCTGTGCGGATCAGGCCGAAAGGCTCGACGCCCGGCTGCGGCTCGTTATCCACCCACCTATAAACGGCGATACGTTCTGCGCCAGCGCTGAGGGCCAGGGCGAAGGCCTGCAAGAGATAACTCGCCTGCTCCTCCGGGGTGATGTCGAAATTCGCCTCCGGCAGCTCCCAATAGGGCGGGTCAGCGTTGGAGGGCGCATTCGTCTCGTTGAGCCATATCGGTTTCTGGATGTTGTAGGAAGCTAACGTGCGGCGCGTGGCACCTAGAATCTCCGGGATCGTCTCAGTGCGGAAATAAATGTGCAGGGAGACCGCGTCGAAGAAGTAACCGTGCTCGGCGGCCTCGGGGTCCTGTGTCACCATAGCCAGAAAATCCCGCAGATACGTCGGGTTGTGCCACGTGGTCGAAGCGGCCAGGTGAATTTCTGCGTTGGGATTGACCTGGTGAGCGACCAGGTAGGAAACCTTGAGCAGACGGTAATATTCTTCCATCGTGCCGCACCACTCGCAACCGAACGTGCCAATAGGGATATCCGGTTCGTTCCAGATGATCCAGTGATCGATTCGTCCCCTGTAGCGCTCGACGATCTTGCGAATGAAAGCGGCCCACAGATTATTGGGATCGTCGACGGGTAGATCCAGCCCTCGAGGAACACCACATCCAGGCAGACCATCGGTCGCCCAATCGGGCGTGTGTTTGAGGACGACCACGATCTCTCGACCAGCCGCCGCTGCCTGATTCAACCACTCTTCGGGGACGTGGTAACCGTTCCAATCGTCGGGCCCCTGGGGTTGCAGTTCAGACCAGTAGAACAGGATACGTTCCCATCCCACCCCAGCCTCGGCCGCCGATTTGGGATCACGGAACGCCTCGACGGCGCCGAAACGCGGATCTGGCGGGTTCGGTTGAGCCGCGACATAGCCCGGCATCAAGAGACAAAACAAGGAAATAAGAGAGCCGATCTTCCATATGAGTGATCGGCGAGCGTCTACCCTACGTGTCATAACAATACCTCAGATTGATACCATGCCCAGAAACGTCGCATGCCTTCGTCAATGGACGTGGCAGCTTCAAATCGCAGCAGGTCACGCGCCTTGGCGATATCAGCATACGTGATCGGTGGATCGCTGGCGGGAGCAGGGAGAAAGTTTATCGTAGCCGTTTTACCCACCAGCTTTTCCACAAGGTGAACGAAATTGGCCATGCGGACCGGTTCTCCACGGCCAATGTTGATGGCCTGATAACCCATTGGGTTATCCAGCGCCTTTAGAATACCGGCGATGACGTCGTCAATATAGGTCCAGTCACGATACAATTCTCCGGTGTCATAGAGATCGAACTTACACCCATGGACGATGCAGTCGGTGATGTGGTAAGGCATCATGTCAGGACGCCCCCGGGGGCCGTAGGTGGAGAAGATACGCAGCGCCGTGAAAGATATGCCGAATAGGTTATGATACGCATGCCCCATCACCTCGCCAGCGATCTTGGTGGCAGCGTAAGGCGTCAAGGGGTGCCCCAATGGATCATCCTCGCGGAAGGGGATCAGGCCTGTCTGCCCATAGACAGAAGCCGCTGAGGCAAAGACGAAATGGGGAATATCTGACTTGTGCGCCGCCTCCAGCAGGTTGACGGTGCCGTGCACGTTGACGTCGGCGTAGAGCGGGCCGCGGTCGATGGAATGACGCACACCGACCATGGCTGCCAGGTGAATGATGGCATCGCATCCGCCCCGCTGGCAGATGCGCGCCATAGCGCTGGTATTACGAATGTCGGCTTCGTGAAGCGTGAAATTGGAAGAGAACATCAGTCGAGCAGCATTGGCCCGTTTCCGGGATGGATCGTAGTAAAAGTCGAAATTGTCGATCCCGTCGACGAAGTCGCCCCGGTCGAGCAGAGCTTCGGCCACGTGGCTACCTATGAAGCCAGCTACACCGGTCACCAACACCTTCATCCCATCACCCTGTGGTCAGATTCTCGTCGCAGCCGGCGGGCCGGACATCTTGGACGTTCAACTGCAAACTTTTTCGCTCGTTCCACTCATTGACTTCCAGGTGGTAGACCAGATCGACTCGGTCAGGCAGCTTGCCAGCCCACTCCCCCTGCCGGAAAGCGATGGCATCCCAACTGACGCGGCCATCATACAGGGCCAGCTTAAGGTGCCGCCCGTCCCTGCCAACCGCTCGTTGATTTTGCAGGCGCACGTCACGACTCAAAAACAACGGCGATGGATTGGCATAACCACACGGTTCCAGTCGATCGAGTTCCTCCTTCAGCGTCCACGATATTTGAGCGAGCTCAATCTCGACGTCGACGTTTAAAACGGGCGTGAGTTCGACCTCAACCAACTGCTCAGTCGCAATCTGGCACAAGCGCGCCTCCAGAGAATCCAGCTGATCGTTGGAGACGGTAAAACCGGCGGCTGCGGCGTGCCCACCGTACCGGACCAACAGATCGGTGCATTGATCGAGGGCCTCAGTAATGTGAAATTCCGGAATCGAACGGGCCGACCCCCGGCTAAATTCCGGCCCCATTTCGACGACGACGGCCGGGCGATAGAATTCGTCCACGATCCGGCTGGCGACCAGGCCCACGATGCCAGCCTGGAAATCCGGCGCGGCGGCAAAGAGCAGGCACGTTTCGTCCAGGTCGCGCATCACGAACTCTCGCACGCGCGCCTGGGTCTCGTGGGTAATCTGCTGCCGTTCCTGGTTCAGCCGGTTCAGTTCGGCGGCCAGACGTTGCGCCTCGGCGGGATAGCGCGTCTCCAGGAGCTGGTAGGCCAACTTGGCGTGATCGATCCGCCCGGCGGCGTTGAGCCGGGGCGCCAAGGTATAGTTGATGGTCGAGGCATCCACCTGACCGGGCTTGATCCCGGCCTGCCGGCAGAGCGCCTCGATGCCAGGGCGCTCCATCCGATTCAGACGGGTCAATCCTTGACTCACCAGACTTCGATTTTCTCCCAGCAAGGGCACCATATCGGCCACACTGCCCAGGGCGACCAGGTCCAGAAGATCCGCTTCCGTGAGACGGACGTTTTCGTCCGTCACCGGTGTTTGACCGTGGCTGCGCAAAAGCGCCTGGGCGAGTTTGAAAGCCACGCCCACACCGGCCAATTGATCGAAGGGGAATTGCAATCGGGTGGACGCCTTCGTCGCGGCGGGATCCGTTCTCTTGAGATCGATCACGGCCACAGCCGGGGGCAGTTCCGAAGGCACCGAATGGTGGTCGGTGACGATGACGTCCAGGCCAAGGCTGTTGGCGTATTCGATCTCCCCGACCGAACGAACGCCGCAATCGACAGTGACGACGACGCGGACGCCCTCGTGCGCCAACTGTTCCAGTGCCGACGTGTGAAGCCCATACCCCTCGTCGACGCGGTGGGGAATGTAAGGAATCACCTCCCCACCCAGGGCGCGCAACGTCTGAACCAGGAGGACGGTCGCGGTCACCCCGTCGGCGTCGAAATCGCCGTAGATGGCCATGGGTTCCCGCGCCCGCAATGCCCGCCGCAGACGCGTGACGGCAGCCGTCACGTCGGGCAGTGCGAAAGGATTCAATTCGCCGGGACCGCCATCCAAAAAGGCCGCCACGTCAGCCGCCTTGACGATCCCCCGATTGTACAGGACTTGGATAGTGATGGGATGGAGGTCAGGGAATTGCTTGACGTGACTGGGTGGGACGGACGGCGCGATTTGCCAGTGTTTATTGCATTTGGGCATAAAATTTTTAGGTTTCCGGATATCTAGCGTGATGAGATGCTATATTACCACAACGTGAAGAAAAGGAAAAGCCCTTCCTGCGAACAGGAAGGGCTTTTCCTTTTTCTTTGACCTCGCGGCCGATCTTATACCATTTGACGTCGTTTACGCCCAGCCCTGGTTCCTTACGAAATCGGAAATGACGGGCACCTCGACCCATTCACCCTGATAGGACTTGATCCCCAGGTAAATGGCATAGATCCAAATGAAAAGGCCAATACATATTCCACTGAGGAGAATGACCAAGATCCCCAGAATGATAGATACCACCGCGTTGTACTTGATGAAGGGACGGTCTTTCTTATCCTCCAGCAAAAGCACGATGATACCGACTAAAGGTGCAAAGATATAACTAAGAAGCGCCCACAATTTATCGTCCTGAGTGATCTCTTCGTCACCCATTGGCGCGCCCATCGGCGTCCCTGCTACTTCGTTTTCGACCATTTTTCTTTCACCTCCTTATTTTTCCCCGGCGCTTGTCAGATTTTTTTGAGCATTCACGCTCTATTACCGGGCACAGGGCTTATTGTAGCAGAGTATGGACACACTGTCAATTGATCTCATTGCCCGGATTGGGCAAAACGCGGGACGAGGGGCCAGCACTTGAATTTGGGGTAATGCAACTGCTCACCCCGTGCCTGCCGGATCACAATCCGGCCCTGCAGGCGACGTGTTGGCCACCCTCACCATCCAGCCGATGGCCTGTGCACCATCGGTGGTGGATTGTGATCTACCCTGCGCGGTATGTCGAGCAGTACAGCAATCGAAGTTTTGTCAATCAACCTGAACTGGAGTTCTCCAGTAGATCGTCATTAGAATTCGGAAGTCTCAAAAAGTGCATTGCGCAGATGATTTTGACGCTACGGTAAATCAATTTGCCCCTGAGATACTCGACGGAAGACTTCCGAATTCTTAATTGGAAAACTCACTCTTGACAAAATTTAAGTGACATGTTATAATTTTTAATAGTTAGATTAAATTATTTAAGGAGGAAGCGATGTATCCGGTCCCAACTATATGTCCAATCTGTCACGATAACCTGACCGTCACCCAACTATCCTGTCGCAACTGCAACACGAGCCTGGAAGGACACTTTGAAATGGAGCGCATTTTCCAACTGCCCTCCGAGCAACTCCACTTCATCGAAGTCTTCCTGCGGTGTGAAGGAAAGATCGGTCGCGTGCAAGAGGAATTGGGCGTATCCTACCCCACCGTCCGCAGTCGTTTGGACGAAATCATCCGGGCCCTGGGCTACGAGGTGAAAAGTCAAGAGGTTAACAACGAAGACCAACGCCAGGAGATCCTGGAAAAATTGGCCCGTAAGGAAATCTCTTCGGAAGAGGCGTTCAATCTGTTGGAACAATTGTAAAGCTTTTATTGGGAGGCAGACATGTTCAAACAAAGTTACGAGACGTCCCAGGAACCCCACATCGAAATCAGCGACTGCCTGGGAGACCTGGTCATCCGGGGTGCAGATGAGCCACGGGTCAGTTTACGATCACGTGGGCAAGATGACGACGCGGATTTCCGGCAAGAGGAAGAGAACGAGCTGACCCTATCCTCCCGGGTCGACTGTACGTTGACCTGCCCTCGGGGCGCCACGGTCACGATCCAGGCAGTACACGGCAACCTAAAAGTCAAGGACGTCACAGGCGCGCTCAACATCGGCAACGTCCACGGTGACGTGGTTTTGCGCCACGTTGGAACCAGCACGTTGAAACAGACCCACGGCGACCTGAATGCCTACCGGATCATAGGGGATCTGACCGTACACAACCTGTCCGGCGACGCCAAAGTCCGTGACGTAGATGGCACGCTCAATATGAAACAAGTCGGGAGCGACCTGAAGGCGAACGGGATCGTGGGAGGCATAGCGGCGGAGATGGTAGGAGCGGACGTGCTGTTGGGGCCGCCATTCTCGCCCGGTGCTGTCTACCGCGTGCAAGCTGGCAGCGACCTGCGGGTTCGCATCCCCGGTGACGCCAACCTCAGTATAAGCTTGCGCGCTGGGGGGCACGTCCGCTCACGCATCCCAGACCTGACGCTCAAGGAAGTTGATGGCGCGATGAGCGGCGTCCTGGGAACCGGGGAGGCAACTCTCGAGGCCCTGGTAGGCGGCGGTGTCTCTCTACAACTTTTGGACGTGAACGCCGGTGAGGGGGACAACCTATCATTCGACTTCGTGGCCGATCTGGAGGGGCTGGGTGCCCAGATCGAAGCCAGCATCACCGAGGCTATGGCTGAAATGGAGACCCGTCTGCACGAAAGCCTGGGGCGCTTCGACAGTGAGCACATTCATTCCCGAGTCGAAAGCGTCAAGGAACAGGCGCTGCGGGCTGCGCAGCGGGCCGCCGAACGGGAGACGGAGCGTGCCCGTCTACGGGCTGAGCGCGCCGAACGACGCTGGCAGCGGGTCAGCGGAGAGCGAGCCGAAGCAAAGCCAGAACCGGCGACCGAGGAAGAACGTATGCGTATCCTGCGTATGGTAGAGAACGGCGCCATCACACCCGAGCAGGCGGCCGATCTATTGGCCGCCCTGGAAGGACGATAGCTCGTGGACCACACGCCGAAGACGCAAAGCCTCGGCAAATGGCAGACCCCCTTTTTCGCCATCTGGACCGGACAGGCCTTTTCGTTGCTGGGCAGCCGGATCGTCCAGTTTGCGTTGGTCTGGTGGCTGACCGAGCTGACCGGGTCGGCGACAGTGCTGGCGACGGCGACGATGGTCGCTCTCGCCCCCGAGATTCTGCTTAGCCCCATCGCCGGGGCCTACGTGGACCGCTGGAATCGGCGCATCGTGATGATCGCAGCCGACACTTTGATCGCGCTGGCCTCGCTCTGGCTAGCCTACCTGTCCTGGACCGCGTCGATGCAGATCTGGCACGTCTACGTCATCATGCTCATCCGGGCGCTGGGCGGCTGTTTCCACTGGCCAGCGATGCAGGCCTCCACCTCGCTGATGGCGCCCAACGAATATCTCGCGCGGATCGCCGGTCTCAACCAGACGTTGAACGGCGCGTTGAGCATCCTCGGCCCCCCGCTGGGCGCGTTGTTGATGGGCCTCTTGCCCTTGCACAACGTCATTCTGGTCGACGTCGTCACGGCTGCCCTCGCTATTGCGCCGCTCTGCTTCGTGCACGTGCCGCAGCCCCGGCGCGCCGACGAAGGCGCAAAAGCCAGCAGCGTATGGCGCGATATGCAGGATGGCATGCGCTACGTATGGAACTGGCCCGGCCTGGTGACGTTGATCGGAGCAGCCATGATCTTCAAAGTCTTGTTGACGCCAGCCTTCTCTTTGATGCCCTTGTTGGTGAGCGACCATTTTGGTGGCAGAGCAGTGCAACTTAGCCTGCTCCAATCGAGCATTGGCGTGGGAGTCGTATTGGGCGGCCTCACCCTGAGCGTGTGGGGCGGGTTCAAACGCAAGATCTACACGACAATGATGGGCATGTGTGTCATCGGCGTGAGTCTCGTCATCCTGGGGCTGCTGCCAGGGCATCTCTTCTGGGCCGCCCTGGCGACCGTTTTCTTGATGGGATTGACAGTCCCGATGATTGACGGACCGATCATGGCCATTTTCCAGGGAACCATATCGCCAGAGATGCAAGGCCGAGTGTTGACCCTGGTGATCAGTCTGGGTTCAATCACCTCGCCCTTCAGCCTGGCAATCGCCGGGCCGGTGACCGATTGGCTGGGCATCCAGGTGTGGTACCTGGCTGCCGGCCTGTTGTGCAGCGGCATGGGCATTTTGAGTTTCTTCGTACCCGCCATCGTGAACATCGAGCAGAACAACAATGGCGACAAAGTTGTCGTCCCATCCACCGCCGCGCCCATAACCAGCAGAAACAACTAGAAAGGAGACGTGATGGAAGAACGCTTGCACATCTTGCACATGATCGAAGCTGGAGAGATCGACGTCGAAGAGGGCGCCAGGCAGTTGGAGACCCTGGCCGAGCCGCCGCGCTTGCCCCCATCTCCGACCACGCCGATCACGTCGGTCTCACGCCCGGCCTGGGTGAAGTGGATCTGGATGGCGACGTTGTGGCTGGGCATCGCCTTCGTAGCCGGCGGCGGCTACCTACTCACCGTCTATTACACCCGCGAGGCGGCGACGTCCCGCCTCGTCTGGGGTTGGATCCTGATGGTTTTAGGTGTTTTGTGGGTATTGCTGGGCTGGTGGATGCAGCGGGCGCAGTGGCTCCTGGTCCGCGTGCAGCAGCCCGGCGGGCCCAACATCTTCATCGCTTTCCCCCTGCCGTTGGAGTTGATCGGCTGGGCGATGCGTATCCTGCGTCCCTTCATCCCGCAGATCGAGGAGACCGGCGCGGATGAGATTTTGATCGCCCTGCAGAAAGAATTGAAGCGAGGACAACCCTTCCTCGTCGAGGTCGACGAAGGGGATGAACGCGTGCAAGTTTACATGGGCTAAATGGCAAATGACGATGATAACCACTGCAAGATCTTCTTGATAATGAGAAATTGAGCTAATGGAAGGCAGAGACAACCGATGGTTGCACACATGCCACCCATACAATGCCGGGAGGTGAGATATGTCTATGAGTGAAGAACGGATGCAAATTTTACAGATGTTAGAGGATGGTAAAATCACGGCCGATGAGGCCACGACGCTGTTGCGGGCGTTGAGCGGCGGGCAGCAGAAATCATCTGCTGGCAAATCGCCGCTCCCCAATGCGGAAAATCGCTTCCTGCGCGTCCGCGTAGCCGATCTCGAGACCAACAAGGTCAAGGTCAACGTGACCTTGCCAATGGGCCTGCTAGGCGCAGGGCTGCGCATGGCGGAACGCTTCGCCCCGGAACTGGCGGGTTTCGACATGCAAGACCTGGAAGAGATGCTCACCAGCGGCGCCTCTGGCAAGATCGTCGAGGTGACGGATGAGGAAGACAACGAACTCGTCGAGGTGTACGTGGAATAAGAAAAGCCCCGAAATTAATTCTTCCAAAAGCGCGCTCTCATTAGAAACCAGACCTGTCCTCGTCCCGGCGTCTGTTCCCCCACAGCGCAGAGGGGCGGGGACATGCCTGCTTGATTTTGATGGGATCCCCGTGTTGCCTAAGCTCTCAAATGGGAGTACAATACATGCGTTTGACCCAGACACCCTGAGTTGGCGCGCGTTCATTTTTCTCCAAACAAAGTAAAGCAGACGATCCCCTATGACATCTCGACCCAAACCCATTCGCCCGCCCCATCGCCGGCCCTGGAGCGGGCTCAGTAGCAGTAGCGAGGACGAGGCGGCCGAGGCAGGCATTCTCGGTGTCCCTTTCGATAGCGCCAGCAGCTTCCACAAAGGCGCGGCCGAGGCGCCGGCCCACATCCGCGCGCTCACCCCCCACGTGGCGCCAACAACCGAAGAAGGCCTATCCCTCACCGACCTGCGCGTCCGCGATTACGACGATGTGCGCGTCGACCTCAACTGGGAGCGCTACTTCGCCGCCGTGGAAGACCGGGCAGCCGAGGTGATCAAGCGTCACCCGCTCGCCATCTTCCTGGGCGGCGACCATTCCGTCACCATCCCACTCGTCGCGGCCTTCAGCCGGGTGGTGAAAGGGCGTTTCGGCGTGCTCCACTTCGACGCACATCCCGACCTGGAGGACGAATTTGAGGGCCATCGCTGGTCCCACGCCTGCACCGAGCGCCGCGTGCTGGAACTGCCCAACGTCGACTCCCGGCACCTGGTTTTAGTCGGCATTCGCTCCTGGACGGCGGCGGAGCACGCCTATTTGACCGAACACTCAGAGATCCCCGTGCACACCGCCCGCGAGGTGTACCGTCGCGGCATAGAGGCCGTGGCTCAGGACGTGGTCGACCGATTGCGAGACATCGACGCGGTCTACCTCACACTCGACATCGACGGGCTGGACCCGGCCTTCGCTCCGGGTACCGGCACACCGGAGGCCGGCGGCGTCTCGACCCGCGAACTGCTGGAATTATTGCGCATCCTCTTCGCTCGCCTGCCCGTCCGGGCGATGGACATCGTGGAGGTCTCCCCGCCGCTGGATTGCAACAACGTCACGGCGGCGGCGGCGACCAAGGTCATCTATGAGAGTTTTGGGTGGATCAAGCAGAAATTGAGAGGAGTAGAGAGTGGTGAATGGAGAATGGAAGGAGCAATGAGACAATGTCACTAAATGATGACGCCGTCAACAAACTGCGGGCCGAGTTCCCGGCACTGCAACAGACCATCGACGGCCGGCCGCTCGTTTTCTTCGATGGGCCTGGCGGAACCCAGGTTCACGAGTCTGTCATCCAGGCGATGGCGCGCTACCTGGTCGAAGCCAACAGCAACGCCCACGGCTTATTCACCTACAGCCAGCGCACCGACGAGATCCGCGACGAGGCGCGGCGCGCCATGGCCGACTTCCTCAACGCCCAGCGCCCCGAGGAAATCGTCTTCGGGCTCAATATGACCTCGCTGACCTTCAACGTCAGCCGCTCCATCGGTCAGACCCTGGATCCCGGCGACGAGATCGTCGTCACCCGCCTGGACCACGACGCCAACATCTCCCCCTGGCTGGCCCTGGAGGAGGCCGGCGCCGTCATCCGCTGGGTCGACTTCGACCGGGAGGATTGCACGCTGGAGATGGACGCCCTGGAGGCCGCCATCAACCCGCGCACCAAGCTGGTAGCCGTCGGCTACGCCTCCAACGCCGTGGGCACGATCAACGACGTGGCGCGCATCACCGAGATGGCCCACGCCGCCGGCGCGTGGATCTACGTCGACGCGGTGCAGTACGCGCCCCACGCGCCCATCGACGTGCAGGCCCTGGAT
>DSAR01000141.1 GCA_011046405.1 Chloroflexota bacterium
TACCAATCTACCAACCTACCAACCCACCAACGATTATGACACCAAAAAGTCAGTTTGTCCAGCATCACCAATCAGACACAGCCATGGGGGTCTACATCCACGTCCCCTTTTGCCAGGCCCGGTGCGCCTATTGTGATTTCAATACGTACGCCGGGTTGAATGACGTCATCCCCTTTTACGTATCGGCCCTGTGCCGGGAGATCGAGAGGGCCGGCGAACGGTGGCGCTCACGAGCGGTGGATACCGTTTACTTCGGCGGCGGCACGCCCTCCATTCTATCCCTCGAGTCACTGGATGCGCTTTTCCAAGCGCTACACGCCGCCTTCCAACTCTTGCCCAGGGCCGAGATCACGCTAGAGGCCAACCCTGGCACCATCACCAGCGACGACCTCCGGGGATTGAAAGCGTTAGGCATCAACCGGCTCAGTCTGGGGGTTCAATCGGCGCACGAGGACGAACTTCGCCTGTTGGGCCGCATCCACACGTGGGAAGAGAGTGTCGCAACGCTACAAGCCGCAAGAGCGAGCGGCTTCGACAACATCAACATGGACTTTATCTTCGGTCTGCCCGGCCAAAGCAAGACGAGGTGGCGGGAGACGCTCGACGCGGCTTTGAGCCTGGCACCGGACCATCTGTCTCTCTATGCCCTCACGCTTGAAGAAGAGACGCCATTGGCGCGCCAAATCGACCGGGGCGATTACGCCGCTCCCGACGACGACTGGGCCGCCGAGATGTACGAACTGGCCCAGGAAAAGCTGGCGGAGGCAGGATTCATCCACTACGAGATCTCCAACTGGGCCAAATCGCCGCCAGCCTCGTCGCTCTCCCGTGTCGCGAGCGAGATGACGGTCCATCAATCTCCCCACGTCTGCCGGCACAACCTCCACTACTGGCGCAACGAGCCATGGCTGGGTCTGGGGGCCGGGGCGCATTCGTGGCTCGATGGCAAGCGATGGGCCAATGTACGCCATCCACAGGCATACGTCGATGCCTTGGATCAGGACATCAGCCTTGTAGCCGAGGAAGCACACGTCGACCGCCAGCGACAGATGGAAGAGACGATGATGTTAGGACTCCGCTTAATCGAGGGTATCGATGACCAGCGCTTCCACGCCCGCTTCGGTTGCCACCTGGTCGCCACCTTTGGTGAAGAGATCGAAAAACTCAGCCGTCAGAATCTGATCACGTGGGATGGGCGCACCGTTGAATTGACTGCCCGTGGACGCCTGCTCGGGAATCTGGTATTCATGCAATTCGTGTGATTGCGCGCATATCCCAACCATTTTTAAGCTTTCTCTTACTTGAGTTTGACAATCATGTGATAGAATGATGCCAGTGCTATATCTTTAGCTTGGAACACGGGGACACACGGATTCGTGGCAGAAATACTCACCAAACTTTCCAGCTGACTTTCTATGCCAAAAAAATGACTCATTTTCAAGATAAACGCTCAAGGACTCATAACACCCTCCTCGTTTTGCTCGCCTGTATCTCACTGTCGCTTATATGCCTGATGGCGACGCCGGTCAGCGCCAAGCCCACCGGTTACCAGGAATACTACGTCCTGGGTTACGAGGAGCACATCTGGCGAGCCTTCGACGCCATTTACGACGGCAGCGTCTCTGAGAATATCTGCTCAACCGTCAGCCTCGTCGCCACCGCCGACCACCAGGTCATCTACTACGATCACTGGGAGGACGGTTACGAAGCGGATCTGCTCAATCCCCGGCAGAGCTCGACCCTCATCTTCGGCGACGGGGATCCCAGCAACGGCGGCGAAGGCGCCGACATCTTGATGGCTGGCGACAAAATCAACCTCACCAGCAACCAGAACATCACCGCCACCAACACGATCACCGGCTACGTGCCGGTCAACCCCCGCGACCCCGCCTACATTCGCTACGACGGGGGCGATCGTATCATCAGCAGCGGCGGCCCCATCAACCTGGTCCACGCCATGTGGCCCTGTGACGAGTCGTGGGTCGGCGGCGCGTGGGAGGTCTACTCCCGCCAGGCCTACGCCAACGCCTACGCTTATACCATTCCCATCGGAGAAGACCTGTACCAATTGGATAGCGCTGCCTACGCCGACTTCAAGTACGTCTATCTCCAGGTCAACGCCTTCGAGAATAACACCACCATCTCCATCGACAACCGAGCGGGCTACGTCGTCAACCTGACACTCGACCGGGGACAGGCCTACTCCAGTATGGGCCATCTGAACTCGACCTCCGTGCCCTCCATCACCATCAACGCCGGCGCTGTCGTGCGGACCAACAAACCGGTCCAGGTCGGCCTGGTCACCGGCGGCCATTCGCCTACAGAAGGTTTTCAAGGACGCTTCCTGATCATCCTCCCCACCCAACTCTGGGGAGCGGATTACGTCGCGCCGGTGCCCGGCGGCGGTGTCAAGCACGAGGCCCAGATATACCTCTCCAATCCCAATAACTTTCCCATCGACATCGACGCCTATCACCAGGGCGCTCACCACACCTTCACCATCGATTCCACCGCCACCCCCATCAGCGCGACCATCCCCTATACCAACACCATCGGCGCGAACATTCCCACAGGTTCTGCAACCCGCTTCACCTCCCCCGACGGCGTGTTCGGCGTCGTCGTCTGCGCCGATAGTGGTCAACTGGCCTACGATTGGGGATTCGCCGGCGTCCCCGCCAAATACCTGACCCAGGACTACTACGTCTCCTGGGCGCCGGGGGATGCTAACATCCCCCCTGAAAACAACGGATCGCCGCTGTGGGTCACGCCCCTGGCCGACGGGACCACGTTTTACGTCGATTTCAGCCCGCTGGACGGCGTCGTCGACCAGACCTTCACCCTGGACGCCCTCGAACAGCGGCGTATTTTCGATCCCGACAACGACAACACCGGCATGCACGTCTGGGCGACCGGCGAGTTCGCCATCGTCTGGGGGGTGGATCCGCTCACTGCTGGTCCAGGCGTCCCTTACCTGGATATGGGGGTCTCCATCCTCCCGCTCATCCAGCGCTGGCTGGATCCGGTCATGGTCCTGGAAAAGAACGCCCAGCCGACGAGCCTCCCGCCGGCCGGAGGCGTGGTGACGTTCACGCTGACGGCCCAGGCCTACGACGCCCCGCTGGACGACGTAAGTTTCACCGACACGTTGCCCCTGCGCTGGGCCTACGTCCCGAGCAGCGCCCTCGTGACGTATCCCGACGGATCCACACAGGCCACCGATCCCGCTATCGACGAGAGAAAGCTCTATTGGAACCTGGGTCACGATCTCAAGGAGAAAGAGCGCCTCACGTTGACCTTCCAGGCCGAGCTGACGAGCACCGGTTCCGTCGGCGTCCCCATCACCGACGGTTTCGAGAGCGGCGACTACACCGGCGGCCAGAATTGGGCCTCCGACTGGTACACCACAGGCGCGGGCATTCGAATCCTGAGCGACAATCCCTTCGTCGGCGACTACCACTTGAACATCCCGGGGGACGCCGAGTATGCCATCAGCCGGACAGCCGATCTCAACGCTTTCACCGCGCCGGTACTGAGCTTTATGCAACAGATCAGCACCACGACCGACAACCCGTTCTATCTCGACGTACACGATGGAGCGACGTGGACCACCGCCTTGACGATGACCAGCGCGAGTATCAGCTACCAGCAGGAAAGCGTCGACCTCAGTGCATACGCCGGCCCCGGCACGAGCATTCGCTTCCGCAGTAGCAACAGCCTGCCAAGCACCTACCTGAACGTCGATCAGGTGGAGATCAGGGACGCCATCGCCGTCAACGTCAACCACGGGGAAGCCATCGGCAGGCACCAATACGCCGATGTGCTCTTCAATCCCTACGACAGCGCGAGCGTCTACGTCAGCGACCTCAGCCTGGAAAAATCGGTCAACAAATTCGAAGCCCAGATCGGCGATACGTTAGTCTACACCCTCGCCTGCACCAATCTCAGCGAAGAAATCAGCCTCACCAACGTCACCCTGTCCGACGCCATCCCACTTCAACACGTCAAATTCATATCCGCATCTCACGACGGCGCCTACGCCGGCGCCAGCGGCGCCATCACCTGGACGATTACCGACGAACTGGCCCCCGGCGCAAGTGTCAGCCGGACCTTCAGCGTGATTGTGAACAATTTCGTCGAGGACGGGACGATGATCAACAACACCGCTTACGCCAGCAGCAAACAGACGAACCAGGTCAGCAGCAACCAAGTGCGCACGCGCGTGGCGGCCCCCAAGGTTCTGTTCGCCAAATCCGGCCCCACCGCCATCAACCCGGGCCAGGTGATGACCTATACCCTATCCTACGAAAACGTCAGCAGCGTACCAGCCACGGAGGTCGTCATCCAGGATCAGATCCCCATCTCCACCACCTACGTCCCCGGCAGCCTGGCGATCATCACCGATACCGAATGGGTGAGCCTGACCGACGCGCCCGGCGACGACATCGGCGCGTACCTGTCGCCCACACTCGTGATCACACCAGGCGTCATTCCCGGCCATAGTGAGGGCCGCATTCGCTTCGCCGTCCAGGTCGAAGAGGGGTTGTCCCCGGGTTCGATCATTCACAACTGGGCCACGCTCGACCGGGCGCTCGATATTCCACGGGAGTCCAACCTGTCGGTCACCCGGATCACCGAACTGCTGATCGACAAACAGGCAGAGACCGCCAGCAGCGCCCGGGTCCCGCGGCTCGCCGTCGCCCCCGGCGAGTTGATCACCTACACCATGATCTACGCGAACGTATCGACGACGAGCGAGCAGAGCAACGTCTTTGTGCGAGAGGCGATCCCCGACTACACCGATTTCGTCACCGCCTCCACCCCCATCTCCTATTCGTGGAATCACGGCGCGACCTGGTTACCCACCCAACCGGTCACGCCTGTGACGCACGTGCGCTGGCACGATCCCCTTGTGCCCACCGACACACACAGAAGCGTGACGCTCACGGTCCGCCTCGGCGAGACATTCCCCCCTGGAACGACGATCGAGAACATCGCCTACATCTCCAGCACCCAGACCGGCGCATACCTCCCAGAATGGATCCCGTCGAACCAGGTCGAGGTGGGGACTGTGGATCTGTGGGTGAACAAAAGCGCCAATCAACCCAGCATGCGTGCGGGCGATCCCGTGACCTATACCATCACCTACGGCAACCAGGGCAGCGTCCACGCTTACGACCTCCAGATACGCGACGTGCCACCCACCCACACCCAATACATCCCCGGGAGCATCTGGGGGCCCGGCGCGGATGCCGGCACGCCCCCCACCCTGACGTGGCAAATCGAAATGCTGGCGCCAGGAAATAGCGGCGAAGCCGGCTACGTCGCGTTGGTCGACAGCGACGTGCTATCCGGCACAACGACCGCCAACACTGCGGCTCTGAGCCATCCTTACGGAGCCGAAATCGTGAGCGCGCCGGCGCTGATAACGATCACGACCTCCGCCGACCTGGCGCTCGAAAAACGCGCGCCCGCCACCGGCATCGCCGGGCAGTCGCTCGCCTACACCCTGACCCTGACCAACCTCGGCCCATCCACCGCCCGCGCCGTCACGCTCACCGACACGCTCCCGCCCGCCAGCGCGGTCGATTTCGGCGTCGACCACATCGTCTCATCCGACCTGCCGACCTTCAGCGTCGAGGGGCAGACGCTCACCTGGCTCACGCCCACGCTGGCCCCCGGCGCATCCGCCACCGTCGTTTTCACCGTCGCCGTCCACCCGGACGCCGCTGAGACCCACCCGCAGATCACCAACACCGTCGCCGTCGCGGCCGACACCGCCGACCCGCAGCCCGATAACGACGCCGACGAGGCAGTCACCCAGATCGGCGCGCTCGCCGACCTGGCGCTCGATAAGCGCGCGCCCGCCATCGGCGTCGCCGGGCAGTCGCTGGCCTACACCGTCACACTGACCAACCTCGGCCCATCCACCGCCCACGCCGTCACGCTCACCGACACGCTCCCGCCCGCCAGCGCGGTCGATTTCGGCGTCGATCACATCGTCTCATCCGACCTGCCGACCTTCAGCGTCGAGGGGCAGACGCTCACCTGGCTCACGCCCACGCTGGCCCCCGGCGCGTCCGCCACCGTCGTCTTCACCGTCGCCGTCCACCCGGACGCCGCTGAGACCCACCCGCAGATCACCAACACCGTCGCCGTCGCGGCCGACACCGCCGACCCGCAGCCTGATAACGACACCGACGAGGCGGTCACCTCGATCTCCCCGCCCGGCCCGGCCGTCATCCATGGCACGGTGTTCCTGGACGCCAACGGCAATGGGAGACAGGACCCAGGGGAAGAAGGACTCTATCAAGTGCTCATCACCCTGGATCACACCATCACCACCACCACCGACGTCAACGGTCACTATGTCTTCACCACGACGGAGGCCGGTTATCACACCGTGGTCGAGACCGATCCCACGCGATACATTCCACCAGGTCAAGAGCCTCTCGCCGTCCTCGACGTGGGGTATTTCTCCACTACGCCCAACAAGGTCGTCGTCGACGTCGAATTGGGCCGCGCTTACCAGATCAATTTTGGGGACGCCTCGACCCGGGTCCCCTTCGCCGTCATCTATGGCACGGTGTTCCAGGACGATAACGGCGACGGCCTGCAGGGCGACACGGAAGCAGGACTGTCCAATGTGCTCGTCTCCCTGAATCACACCGTGACCACCACCACGGATCTCTACGGCCGTTACACCATCACGACCGCCCCAGGCGGCGTCCAGACCGTGAGAGAGATCGACCCGCCGGGCTATTTTTCGAGCACGCCGAACCAGATTCAAATCCGGATCTACCGGGGCCGAGGGTACGCGGTGAATTTTGGCGACGTGCCATCTGACGCCGAGTTCGCGTCGATCTACGGCGTCGTCTACGACGACGTCAACGGCAACGGTATCCTCGACGCCGACGAGACCGGCATCCCGGGTGTGACGATCACGATGAACGATACGCAGACGAGCACGACCAGCCTCTACGGCGCGTACACCTTCTCGACCTGGGAACCCAGCACACACACCCTCGTCGAGACCGATCCCCCTGGCTACGTCTCCACGACGCCCAACACGCGGCACGTCGCGGTCGAACTGAAGCGGGGCTATCGCGTCGATTTTGGCGACGTGGAAAGCGGCGACTGTCCGCCCGATTTCTACGAACCGGACGATTCGCCTGCGCAGGCCAGCACCTTCGTCATCGGCACGGTGCAATCCCACAATTTCTGCGACGACGCCCACGATTGGGTCAAATTCCGGACCGAGGCGAACCTGGTCTACACCCTGACGACGACGATCTGGGGGGCGCGGGCCGACACGCTCCTCTCGGTCTTCGACATCGACGGCGAGACACTCCTGGCATACAACGACGACTACACGACGAGCAATGCATCGCGCATCGTTTGGAGCGCGCCGTCGGCGAACGTCTACTACGCCCTCGTCGAAAATAAGGACGGCGTGACCGGTACACACACCAGCTACACGCTGTGGATCACCGGCGCAGCACCGCACCAACTGTACCTGCCTCTCGTGATGCGAAACGGCTGAAACCGAGCCGCCAGACGTATGCAAAACGCGCTCACGCTGGGCCTGTTATCCGACACCCACCTCCCCTATCGCCTGAAACGCATCCCTCAGGCTGCCCTGGACGCTTTGAGCGGGGTAGACCTGATCCTGCACGCCGGCGACGTCGACGACCCCGCCGCCCTGGCACCACTCCGGGCCATCGCGCCGGTCCACGCCGTGCGCGGCAACTGGCATCTCCAGGATCTATCCGACGGCGGCGCCTCGTTGCCGCTCCTCATCGAACTGGATTTGATGGACCACCGTGTCCTCGTCACCCACGGACACCGCCCCGGCCTGCTGGGATTCCTGGAGAAAGGGATCAACCTGACCGCCTGCTGGCTCAAGCTGACGCATAACGGCAAATTCAACCACGCCATCGCCCATCGCCTGTCCCAGCGCTACCCCCACGCGGACGTGATCGTCTTCGGCCACACCCACCGGGCCTACGTCCGGCAGATTGGACGCCAACTGCTGATCAACCCCGGCGGCGTCTGCCCGACCCGGGCCGAGCGGCCCACCGTCGCCCGGCTGCGGCTCGCTTCGGGCACGCATCAGGTGGAGATCATCCCTTTGGATGGAATGTTTGAACACAAACGTAACACGAATAAGTTTTTCTGGTTCTTTGGGATTTCGCATGGTCGCGGTGAAAGATTAGCCACGAATTGCACGAATTAACACGAAAACCCCAAAGATTAGTGACAATTCGTGTAAACCTGTCCTGAGCGTAGTCGAAGGATTCGTGGCAAAAAATTGACCACTTGCTAAGCCAAGCAGGCGAACTACCAGAGAGCCGTTTTTCTTTTTGCTCAAGTCCTGATATACTTATAACCATCGTTGGGCGAACTAAAAAATGACAATCGAAATGAGGAACTCAATAAGGAGGTAACTAGCAATGGATTGGAACACGCCAAAAGGAATACTGAGACACGGCATGAGTATCGAACGAGATGGATACAACTTCTACAAGCAGGCAGCCGAGCGGGCTTCGGGCGAGCGCGGCAAGGCGATGTTCCTCGATCTGGCGAACCAGGAAGAGGAACACCTGCGCCTGCTGATGGCCGAGTATCGCGCACTGGACGCAGGCGAGGGCTGGCTGCCTTACGAACAAGCGATGGGATCCGATTTTCCCATCAACCCCGCCGATCCCGATCTGCCAGGAGAGGAGCCACCGGACGATATGCCGGTCTTCTCGCCCGACCGGGAAATATCGCTGGAGAGTGACATCGCCGCCCTGGCGTTTGGCATGGAGACGGAGGAAATCTCCCGCGAGCTATACGTCCAGGGCGCGGAGGAAACGGACGACCCCCGGGCCAAAGAGGCCTACAAATTCCTGATCGACCAGGAAGAGAAGCATTACCAACTTCTCCAGAACACCCACGACTATCTCACCGACAACCAAACCTGGTGGGATAGCGAAGAATATCCTTTCTTCATCGGCTAGACTATGATGAAAGGTAACTAGACCAGCCCTTTGCTGGGCCGGAGAATGGGCAGCAGGCTGAGTAGTTACGATGAAAATCCATTCGTGAAATTCGAGCATTCGCGCGATTCGTGATAAAAAAGCACCCAAGGAGTCTCATATGACACCCAATGACCTGACCATTCGTATCGGTGGTGAGGCGGGAATGGGATTGGAATCCAGTGGCGTCGGGTTCTCCAAGGCGCTGACCCGGGGCGGCCTATACGTCTTCGGGCTCCCCAACTACTATTCCCGCATCCGGGGCGGCCACAACTTTTTCTCCATCCGCGTCGCCCGCCAGCCCCTGTATTCTCACGCCGAACCGGTCCACCTGTTACTCGCCCTCGACCGGGAGACGATCAAGCGACACGTCGATCAAATCGTCGAGGGTGGCGCAGTCGTTTACGACGTATCGGAGGAACTGCCCGACGATCTAAAACGGCCCCACGTCCAATTCTTTCCGGTCCCGCTCACCGAACTGGCCAAAGAGCGCGGCGGGCGGGAGATCATGCGCAACACGGTCATCTTCGGCGTCGCCGCGGGCCTGCTGGGTTTCGACGTCGCCTACCTGGAGAGTGTCATCCGCGACAATTTCGCCCCCAAGGGCCAGCAGGTGATCGACGCCAACTTGCAGGTCGCGCAGGCCGGCGTCGAGGCCTCTCAGCCTTTCCAATCCGACTATCCCTTCAAGATGGAGGCCATCGAAGACGCGCCCACCCGCCTGATCCTGAACGGCAATGAGGCCTTTGCCATGGGCGCATTGGCCGGCGGATGCCGCTTCGTGTCCGCCTACCCGATGACGCCCGGATCGCCGGTCCTCCATTGGTTCGCCGCCCACGCTGACAAATATGGCGCGGTCACCAAGCACGCCGAGGACGAAATCGCCGCCATCAACATGGCCATCGGCGCGGCCTACGCCGGCGCCCGGGTTATGGTGCCGACATCGGGCGGCGGCTTCTCCCTGATGGTAGAGGCCCTGGGATTGGCCGGTATTAGCGAGACGCCCATCGTCGTCTACAACGCCCAACGACCCGAGCCGGCCACCGGATTGCCCACCCGCTCGGCCCAGGGGGATCTCCTGTTCATGTTACACGCCTCGCAAGACGAGTTCCCCCGTTTCCTGCTGACCCCCGGCACTATCGAGGAATCGTTCCAGGCGGGGTGGGAAGCGTTCAACCTGGCCGACCGGTACCAGACCTCGGCCCTCGTCGCCAGCGACCACTACCTGGCGGTGGCCTACCGAACCATCGAGCGCGACGGCCTGAATTTCGACGCGGTCCACATCGACCGGGGCGCACTGTTGACACAAGAGGAACTGAACGCGCTGGAAGAAACATATAAGCGCTTCGAGATCACCGAATCCGGCATCTCGCCCCGGGCTACCCCGGGCCATGCCAACGCAGTATGGACGACGACGGCTAACGAGCACGACGAGTACGGCGCCGTCAGCGAGGACGCGGCCAATCGCATCGCCCAGGTGGACAAGCGGACGCGGAAGATGACGGGCGCCGACCGGGACACACCTCAACCCACCCGGTACGGGCCAGATACCGCCAAAATGACGTTCCTGTGCTGGGGCTCCACTTACGGCCCCCTGCGCGAGGCGGTGGATCGCCTCAACGCCGAGAGCTCTCAAAAGGCCAATATGATCCACTTCAGCGCTCTCGAACCTTTCCCCGTGGCGGCCGTCGAGGAAGCCCTGGCCCAATCCCAACGGCGCATCGTCGTCGAGGGGAACAGCACCGGCCAATTCGAGACGCTGCTGCGCGCCCGCACGGGCCGCTCGGTGGACGGCGCTATTCACAAGTACGACGGGCGCGCGTTCACGCCCGCCTACATCGTGCGCCACGCAACGGAGGAGGTATAACATGCCCACACGTGCAGACTTCGAAGGACGTGAACGACCCACCTGGTGCCCCGGTTGCGGCAACCACGCCATCTTGAACGCGATCAAAATGGCCCTGGTAGAGCAAAATATGGAGCCGCACCAACTCTTCATCGTCACCGGCATCGGTTGTGGGAGCAAATTACCTCACTACATGAAGGCGACCGGTTTCCACACCCTCCACGGGCGAACGCTGGCCGTGGCGACCGGCGCCCGGTTGGCCAATCACGGTCTGCCGGTCATGACCGTTCACGGCGACGGTGACGGCTATGGGGAGGGATTGAGCCACTTCCTCAACGCCGTCCGGCGCAATGTCAACATCGTGGACGTCGTTCAGGACAACCGCATCTACGGCCTGACCAAGGGCCAGTATGCGCCCACCAGCGAAAAGGGGAAGGTCACACCTACCTCTCCGGAGGGGGCCATCGAACAACCTGTCGAACCGCTGCCGCTGGCCATCACGGCCGGCGCCACCTTCGTCTCCCGGGGCTACTCCGGCGAACTCAAGCACCTGGTCTGGCTCATCGGGGAAGCGCTCGATCACCCCGGTTACGCCCTGATAGACGTGCTCCAACCCTGCGTGACGTTCAACCGGTCATATGCCTACGACTTCTACAATGAACGGGTCTACAAGTTGGAGGATGAAGCGGGATACGATCCCGATGACCGTGCCGCCGCGTGGGCGAAAGCCCAGGAATGGGGCGAGCGTATCCCCATCGGCATCTTCTACCGGGGAGATCCACTCCCCACCTACGAGGAACAGGTGCCGGCCCTTAAAGCCGGCCCCCTGGTCGAACAGCGGTTGAGCACTCTCTCTCCAGGACAGGTAAACGCCCTGCGGGGCGAAATCAGTTAGACACTGCGGGGTCGAAACTGCGTAGTCAAAAAAGAGCACGAAAGGCACAACGGCCCGGGTATCTTCGAGATACCCGGGCCGCTTCACTTGATCCTGATTTTCCCCGTTAAGAAACTGCAACCAAACTGTAACCCTCCCTCGCGCGGTTCTGCGCTACAATACATAGAGACCGAGGACACTCACAAGCATCACTCACACGACCCTGTATCACCAACTTCCCCTCAAAAAACTCAGGACAAATGCTAGAGGGAATAGCAGGCCGCCTGCCTATCGCGTGCTGGTCGATCTATGGATACCAAGCCAATTCGAATTCTCTTAATTGAAGATGATCCCGACTATGCCCAAATCATCGAGACGTTGCTGACGGTCATGTGGGACGGGAAAATGATCCTGGAACATCTCGATCACCTTTCGGCCGGTCTAGAACGCCTGGCCAAAGTCGACGTGGACCTCATTCTATTAGACCTGTCGCTGCCCGACAGTCAGGGTCTCAGCACGTTCACCAAGATACGCCGCCAGGCCCCACACATACCCATCATCGTCTTGAGCGGCCTACCCGGCCAATCGGTGGCGCGAAGAGCGATACGAGAAGGCGCCAAGGCATATCTGATCAAGGGGCGCGCCGAGGGGCCGATGCTCATTCGGGCCGTCAACCACGCCCTCGAACCCCGCTAGGCAAACACTCGACTTCCTCTTCTCAAAAACAAAAACCGAGAGGCCATAGCCTCTCGGTTTTTCTATCTCAGAGCGGGCGACGAGACTCGAACTCGTGACCTTCTCCTTGGCAAGGAGGTGTTCTACCAACTGAACTACGCCCGCACAAACTCAAGCGACGCATATTATAGCACAACTTTTCAGGTATGCAAGTGAACAACGAGGCCGTTTGTCACCCATCCCCCGCACTTGACCTTTCCACTTTTGCCCAGTCGTTGTACAATAAGACAGTTATGCACATCCGTTATCTCAGCCTAACCAATTTCCGCAACTATGCCCGCCTGGAGTTGACGCTGCCCGAACGCCCCCTGCTGCTCTACGGCGCCAACGCCCAGGGCAAGACCAGCCTGCTGGAAGCGATCTATCTCCTGGCGACCGGCTCTTCTCCTCTCGCCAATCGCGACCACCAGTTGATTCGCTGGCAAGCCGCGGCCGAGGGACTGCCCTACGCCCGCGTATGGGCCGAGGTCGTCCACCAGAAACGCATCCACGAGGTCGAAATCGTCATCGAGAACAAGCCGCTGACGAACGGCAGCACGCGCACCCAGAAAAGCATCCGCATCAACCGCGCGCACAAACGCCGCGCCGACCTGAGCGGGCAGTTGAACGTGGTGATCTTCATGCCACAAGACGTGGGCCTGATCGCCGGTTCTCCCTCTGGTCGTCGTCGCTACCTGGATGACACACTGTGCCAGGTCGATCCAACCTACAGCACGGCGCTGGACCAATATGACGATGCACTCAGGCAGCGCAACGCGGCCCTCAGGCACATACGGGACGAAGGCGGCAATCCCGCCCAGCTCGCCCCCTTTGAGGCTATCCTGGCGCGCCAGGGCGTCGTCGTGACGAATACGCGCCGCCTCTTGATCGCCGCTCTCTCGCAACGGGCCGGTCACATCCACCAGAAACTCACCGGCGAAACCGAGTGGCTGCGCCTGGATTACCAACCCAGCTTCGATCCCGCCGCGCCTCCCAACCGGGATTACCAGATCGATCTCAGTCTCTCCCCCCCAACAGGCCCACCATCCTCCACAGAATTCGGGGGCGAGATTCAAGACAAGATTGAAATTGAGGACGAGGAACTGATCACCGCCTTCCAAGAAATGCTGGAGAACAAGCGGCAGGAGGAAATTTTGCGAGGTGTGACGAGCGTTGGCCCCCACCGGGACGAGATGGCCTTCGTCGCCGGCAGTCCCGTCCACGGCACCCACGACGTCGATCTGCGAACCTACGGCTCGCGGGGTCAACAGCGCACGGCGGTGCTCTCGCTCAAGCTGGCCGAGATGACGTGGATGCAGGACGTGACGAACGAAAGCCCCGTGCTCCTGCTGGACGAGGTACTGGCCGAATTGGACGCGTCGCGACGTCGCTACCTGCTGGATCGGGTCGAAAGCGTGGAACAAGGGCTGCTCACGGCCACAGACCTGGATATGTTCAGCCCCGACTTTCGAAAGCGGGCCATCCTTTGGGAAGTTCAGGGGGGCGTGATCAGTCGGTAAGGTTGGTATATTGGTATATTGGTATACCGGTATACCAATATACCAATATACCAACCTTACCGACTGATCACGCCCCCCTGAACTTCCCAA
>DSAR01000546.1 GCA_011046405.1 Chloroflexota bacterium
CGCAAACCCAAGCAGCTATCGGGTGGTCAGCGACAGCGCGTGGCGGTCGGGCGTGCCATTGTGCGTGAGCCCTACGTCTTCCTGATGGACGAGCCGCTCTCGAACCTGGACGCCAAGTTGCGGGTGCAGGCCCGGGCCGAGATCAGCAAGCTTCACCTGCGCCTGGAAACGACCTTCATCTACGTCACCCACGACCAGGTCGAGGCGATGACGATGGGCACCCGGATCGCGGTCATGAAGGATGGCCTATTGCACCAGATCGATACCCCGCAGACGCTTTACGACCTGCCGGTCAATATGTTCGTCGCCGGCTTCATCGGCAGTCCCTCCACCAACTTTATGGATGCTCAATTGGTTGAGCGTGATGGCAAGGTCGCGGTAGATTGCAAGGATTTCATCCTGGATGTGCCCGAGGACAGGGCGGACGTCTATCGCCCGTACCTGGGCAAGGACGTCGTGTTCGGTATCCGTCCAGAAGACGCCCACGATCGCGAATACGCGCCTCCGGGGATCAGCGGCGTGCAGGTAGAGGCGAAAGTCGACGTGACCGAGCTGATGGGCAACGAGGTGATCGTGTACCTGGTGACGGATAACAACGAATTCCTGGGACGTTTCGATCCTCGAACGAACGCCAAGGTGGGGAACACTATCCCCGTGGTCTTCAATATGGACCGGATGCACATTTTCGACAAGCAGACGGAGATGGCGATCCGTTAGATTGAGCGAATCGCAAAACAAAGCCACTGTCATTCAATTCTGATTCTCAATGTAAACGTACAAGTAGGCAAGGGCCGGGTGTCCTTGTCTACTTGTACGTCTTTTTGTACGTCCATGTCTTTTGAAAGGAGAGATGATGGCTGATCTTGATTTGATGCGCGAATTGGCGATTGATGGGGATACGAAAATTCTATTGTTGGTGCTGGATGGGATAGGGGGATTGCCGCAAACGCCGGAAGGCGCCACCGAGTTGGAGGTCGCGCACACGCCCAACCTGGATGGGTTGGCGATCCGCTCGATCTGTGGATTGGGCACGGCCGTGGCGCCGGGCGTGACGCCGGGCAGCGGGCCGGGCCACCTGGCGCTCTTCGGCTACGATCCATTGGTGTACGAGATCGGGCGCGGCGTGTTGGAGGCGCTGGGGATCGGGTTCGACTTGCAGCCCAACGACGTGGCGGCGCGAGGCAATTTCTGCACGTTGGACGAAAATGGCATCATCACCGACCGCCGGGCGGGGCGCATTCCGACCGAGGTCGGCGCGCGGTTGTGCGAGAAGTTGCGCCAGATTGACTTGCCCGGCGTGGACGAGATCTTCGTCGAACCGGTGAAGGAGTATCGCTTCGTGCTGGTCTTGCGGGGCGAGGGGCTCCACGATGGTTTGACCGAGACGGACCCGCAGCAGACGGGGCTTCCTCCACTACCGGTCGAGGCCCTGCGGCCCGAGGCTGAGCCGACGGCGGAGCTCTTGAACCGTTGGCTGGCCGAGGCCCGGGAACTTCTGGCCGACGAGCATCCCGCCAATGGTTGTAACCTGCGGGGCATCGCCAAAGACCCTGGCCTGCCCACGTTGCCCGATGTCTACAAGCTCCGGTGCGGCGCCATCGCCACTTACCCGATGTACCGGGGTGTGGCCAAACTGGCCGGGATGGACGTGTTGCCGACCGGTGAGACCATCGAGGCCGAGGTCGAGACGCTGAAGCAGTATTGGGACGATTACGATTATTTCTTCTTCCACGTCAAGAAAACCGACAGCCGGGGCGAGGACGGCGATTTCGACGCCAAGGTCGCCGTCATCGAACACTTCGACCAGGTCTTGCCAGAAATACTGGCCCTGGAACCGGACGTGGTGCTCGTCACCGGCGATCATTCCACGCCAGCCGTGTGGAAAGCGCACAGCTGGCACGAGCTCCCGGTGCTGCTGTGGGCCAAATACATCCGCCCCGATGGGGTGCAGCAATTCGGAGAGCGGCCCTGCATGGCCGGTGGGTTGGGGCACATTCACAACAGCGATCTGATGGCGCTGGCGATGGCCAACGCCGGTCGCCTGGCCAAATTCGGCGCTTGATCGTTTGCCAGTTGTAAGCGGCTTAAATCAGTTGGGTGTGTTTCATTTCATTTGAGGCCAAGCTCGTAGTAGGCGATTTATCGCCGTAAAAGCGCGCTGAAGCCGCTACCTAGCGCGCGTACTACGAACAAGGCTTAAATTGTTTGAAACACACCCAAATCAGTTCAGGAGGTTTTAGCTTGAAGTCGTTTAAATTCGTGTTCAAATACATTCGAAAATACACCTGGCCGCTGACAGTGACCGTCGTCAGTATGATCCTGTTGGTCGGGGCGCAGCTGGTGGCCCCCTGGATCGTCCGGGAGATGGTGGGGATTGTCACCGATCCCGATGCCGGTGCGGAGATGATGGGTATCATCACGCGTTTGGCCTTGCTGGCCCTGGCTGTTTACGTGGTGCGCAGCGTATTGCAGTTCTTGCGCAGTTATATGGCCCACGTGGCCGGTTGGAGCGTCGTGGCCGACGTGCGAGAGGCGATCTACCAACACCTGCAGCGGTTATCCTTGGGCTTCTACGAGGACAAGCAGACGGGCCAGTTGATGTCCCGCACGGTCAACGATTCGGATTTGATCGAGCAGTTGATCGCCCACGCCGTGCCCAACGTGACGGTGAGCGTGTTGACGTTGATCGGCGTCAGCAGCATCCTGTTCTCGATGAATTGGCGGCTGGCGTTGTTTAGCATGATCCCGATTCCGTTGATCGTGCTGGCGATGCAAGGCTTCTCCAAGTACGTGCGACCGGCGTTCCGTACGCGGCAGGTCAAGCTGGGCGAGCTCAACGCGGTGCTCAACGACAACCTCTCGGGGGTGCGGGAGATCAAGGCCTTCACGCGGGAGGAGGTGGAACAGGCCCGCGTCTCCGATCACATCACCCAATACCGCGATTCACTGCTCCGGGCCTTGCGCCTGATGGCGACGTTCCACCCCATCGTCGATTTTAGCTCGGCCCTGGGGACGGTGGTGCTCATTTACTTTGGTGGGCAGTTGATCCTGGATCAGGCGTTGGCCATCGAGGACCTGGTGGCCTTCTTCCTGTACCTGGAGATTTTCTACCAGCCGGTGCGGACGTTGAGCCAGGCCTGGGAGAGTATCCAGGAGGCGATGGCCGGGGCCGAGCGCGTGGCGGAACTCCTGGACGAGCACCCCGACGTGACCGAGCGTCTCGACGCCGTCGCGCTGACCGGTCGGGCGCAGGGCGCGATCCGCTTTCACGACGTGAGCTTCCGTTACAAGGCGGGAGAACCGGTTCTGGAACACGTCGACCTGGACATCGCGCCGGGCATGGTCGTCGCGTTGGTGGGACCGACGGGGGTGGGCAAGACGACGTTGGTCAATCTCATCCCCCGCTTTTACGACGTGGTCGAGGGGAAGATCACGTTGGACGGGCACGACGTCCAGGATTTGACGCTCAAGAGCCTGCGCCAGCAGATCAGTATCGTGTTGCAGGACGTGTTTCTCTTCCATGGCACAGTGCGGGAAAATATCCTGTTCGGCCGGCCGGGCGCCTCTGAGGAGGAGATGGTGGAGGCGGCTCGCGTCGCCAACGCGCAGGATTTCATCGCCCAGTTGCCCGAGGGGTACGACACGATGATCGGCGAGCGGGGGGTCAAACTATCGGGCGGGCAGCGACAGCGCATTGCCATCGCCCGGGCGGTGCTCAAAGACGCGCCGATCTTGATCCTGGACGAGGCGACGTCGTCGGTCGATACGGAGACCGAGTTCCTGATCCAGCAGGCGCTGGAGCGGCTGATGGTGGGCCGGACGACCATCGTCATCGCCCACCGGCTCTCGACGATCCGCAACGCCGACTTGATCGTCGTGCTGGAGGGCAGCCAGATCGTCGAGCAGGGCACCCACGAGGCATTGATGGCCCAAGATGGCCTTTATCAGCATCTGAACCAGGTCCAGATGGCGGGTGAGCCCCAGTGGCAGGCGATCCAGGAACAACGACAGGGGGCGGCGGTCGATGAAGGAGTCCATCTAGCGAGAGATTGCTAAATCCGTTAATCCTGGAAATCCGTGTTTTTTGGGCCTAACCAATAATCCTTGCACAGCAAGCAAGAATTTTCGGTCAAAGGTTCCTTTTTGGCTCTGGCTCCGCCAGGTTAGGATCGTAAGCTATCGATATGATCGAATTAACGAAGTTGCAAAAAATGGTCGAGCGGGATTTGCTCGTCGATGTCGCGTCCCTGACCGTGGCGGAGGGTGAGATCGTGGCGCTGCTCGGCCCGCCCGGCAGCGACAGGGCCCTGTTGTGGGAGTTGTTGATCGGGCGTACCCGCCCCACGGCGGGTGCCGTGCGCCTGGCGGCGATCGATCCGTTCGACCAGCGTGACCTTTTCAGCCAGCGGGTGGGCGTGTTGTTCGCCGAGGATTGCCTGTATCAGCGCCATTCAACCCGGAACAATCTCGCGTTTCACTGCCGCCTGCGAGGCCTGCCCAGGTCCCGGGCGGACGAGGTGCTGGTGCAGATCGGGCTGGCCGATCACGCCCGCGTCAAGATCGACAAACTTGCCCCGGGGCTGGCGCGCCGGCTGGCCCTGGGATGCGCGATGCTCCACGAACCGGCCGTCCTCCTGGCCCTGGAGCCCTTTGCGCGCTGCGAGGAGGCCTCGGTGGACCTGGTCGGCGACGTGATGCGCCAGTTGGCCGACGGCGGAGCGGCCGTTCTTCTGCTCGGCGACGATACCCCCGGCTATACCGCGCTGTGCGACCGGATCTTCGCTCTGGCGCGCGGCCGGGTGGTCGAAACCCCTTCGCCGCGGGCAGAAAGGCGCTCGGAACTCCCCTTCAAGGTGCCTGTGCGCCTGGAGGACAGGGTCATCCTGCTCAACCCCGTTGACATCCTGTACGCCGAGGCCGAGAGCGGGCAAAGCGTTCTGCACACGTCAGACCGCCACCTGCCCACCCAGTTCACCCTGGCTGAGTTGGAGGAGCGCCTGGGCCGCAGCGGCTTTTTCCGTGCCCATCGTAGTTACCTGGTCAACCTCCAGCACGTCCGGGAGGTGATTCCCTATACCCGCAACAGCTTCAGCCTGCGCCTGGACGACGAGGCCAATACCGAGATCCCCCTCAGCAAGTCCTCCGCCGCCGAACTGCGCGACCTGCTCGGCTACTGATACCCTCCTCACACCATTGCTGGCTGATTCGCCTATCGCTGACTCGCTGATTCGCTTTATCGCTGACTCGCTGATTCGCTTTATCGCTGACTCGCTGATTCGCTTTATCGCTGACTCGCTCATTCGCTTTATCGCTGTTCCATTCAACCTCTCCCCGGCATCATTCAGCTCTCCCCAGCGCCATTAGGCGCTTTTTTATTGCACCTCCATCTGGGTGCAGTATACTGGGGCTAAATCATCGTGAAGGGAGCGCAGGATGCAAGCCATTCAAGTGCAAGATTTAACCCGTGACTATAACGGCCTGCGGGCGCTGGATCACGTCAGTTTTAGCGTCGCGCCGGGAGAGATCTTCGGTTTTCTCGGCCCCAACGGCGCGGGCAAGACGACGACCATCCGCATCCTCACCGGCCAACTGCGGCCCACCGCCGGGTCGGCCCAGGTGATGGGCTGCGACGTAGTCGACGACCGGGAATGGCTCAAGCCCCAGGTCGGCGTGGTCTTTGAGCACCAGAATCTCTACGAGCGGCTCTCGGCCTACGATAACCTGCGCTTTACCGCCCGTTTATACGGGGTAAGCCCGGTGCGGGTGGATGAGGTATTGTCGCAGGTCGGGTTGACCGAGCGTGCCCGCGACCGGGTCAAAAAGTATTCCAACGGCATGAAACAGCGACTACTGATCGCCCGCGCGCTGCTGCACCGGCCCCGGGTGCTCTTTCTCGACGAGCCGACGCGCGGCCTCGACCCGAACGTCGCCCGCGACCTGCGCGTCTTTATCGCCGATTTGGCGGGGCAGGGGGTGACCGTCTTTTTGACCACCCATTACATGGAGGAGGCGGATCGCCTGTCGAGGCGGGTGGCCATCGTCCACCGGGGCCGGATCGTCGCGCTGGATACGCCTGCCCGGCTCAAGGCGGCATACGGCAGCGGGAAGGGGGCGACGTTGGAGGACGCGTTCGTCACGTTGACCGGCGCGCCCCTGCGAGGGAGGTTTGAGGAATGAAAAAGCACTGGCGCACCATCTGGGCCATCACGAGCAAGGATTTGCGCGATGCGCTGCGCAACCGGCACGCCGTCGTCGTCATTATCTCGGCCCTGTTCGTCGTGATCATGTATCGCTTTATTCCCCAGATCAACGAAGAGGACGAGCGGATCAACGTGCTCGTCTACGATGCCGGGGAATCGTCCCTGGTCATGATGTTGGAAAACAGCCCCCTTCTCGACGTATACACCTACGACTCCCAGGCGGACATGGAACGCTACCTGGCCAACGGCGACGTGCCCGAGTTAGGCCTGTTCGTTCCTGCCGGTTTCGACCTGAGATCGCGCGATGCCAGTGTCCCGGCGCTGACCGGCTACGTCATGAACTGGGTCAGCGACGCCCAGGCCCGCGAGATGCAACAGGTCGTGGAGGGCGAGATCGCCACGGTGAGCGGCGTCGCCGTCCCCATCCACCTGTCCGAGCGCCGGGTCTACCGCTGGCCCGACTCGGGTGGTAACGGAGTGCTGATCGGGATGGGGATGGTGTTTGCCATCCTGATGGTGGGCATGATGCTGCCGACTCACCTGATGATCGAGGAGCGCCAGGCGAAGACACTGGACGTGCTCCTGGTCTCGCCGGCCTCGGCGGCCCACGTGGTCGCGGGCAAGACGCTGACCGGCGTGAGCTACGCCCTGTTGAGCGCCAGCGTGGGCTTTGTCGTAAACCATGCCATGATCCACCGATGGGGCCTGGCGGCGCTGGCGGCACTCTCTTGCGCGCTGTTCAGCGTGATGCTGGGTTTGCTGCTCGGCAGCACGATGCGGACGCGGCAGCAACTCAGCCTGTGGGCGTGGGTCTTGCTCGTCCCCCTGTTCTTCCCGATGTTTCTTTCGTTGCTGGACGATCTTCTGCCCGGCTGGCTGATCACACTCTTTCATTGGATCCCCACCGTGGCCCTGTTCAACGTCTTCCGGGCCTCGTTTGCCGGCGAGGTCGTCCTGCGCGATTGGGCGCCCCGGCTGGCGCTCGCCCTGGGGTACACGGGGCTGCTACTGGCGCTGCTCGTTTGGATCGTGCGCCGCTCGGATCGCTAGGAGGCGTAGACGATGAAGAGATACTCCCTCGCGGACCACGTTCGCATACTGGGCGCCATCGCGGCCAAGGATATCGTGGACGCCCTCCGAAACCGGCTGACGCTTTCCCTGCTCGTCGGCGGCGTGGTGATGATGCTGTCGAGCATGGTGCTGCCGATGCTGCTCGAGCTCAACGACGTCCCGACCGTGTTGGTGTACGATCCCGAGCGATCCGTCTTGATCCGGGGACTGACCGCGCACGACGCGTTCCGGCTGCGTCTGGTCGATTCGCAAGAGGAACTGGAAAATGAGGTGGGCGGCTCGTTCCACTTTGTGCTTGGTCTGACCATCCCGCCGGGTTTTCGCCAGGCGCAGGGTTCCGGCGGCAGCGTCGACATCGACGGTTACGCGCCGCACTGGGCCGACCCGGTGCTGGTCGCCGAACGCGTGGCCTTTTTCGAGGCCCAGTTGAGCCAGGCCAGCTGGCAGACGGTGCGCATCAACGTGAGCGAACGCCCGATCTATCCCGCGTTGGACGAGATCGGGCAGCCATTCATGTTCTCTTTCAATTTCGTCATCGTCATCCTGGTAGTCGGATTGGCCGTCGTGCCCTACCTTATGATCGAGGAGCGAGAGACCCACGCCTTTGACGTGCTGTTGGTGTCGCCCGCTCGCTTCTTTCACATCATCGTTGGTAAGGGGCTCGTCGGCCTGTTCTACTGCCTGGTCATTGCCATCGCCCTGTTCGCGTTCAACGCCAGGTGGATCGTCCATTGGGACGTGGCGCTGGTGGGGTTCCTGTCGAGCGCGCTGTTCGCCGTGCTGGCAGGGTTGTTGGTGGGGCTGGCTTTCGAAGACGCCGCGACGATGAATATGTGGATGGGCGTGCTGCTCCTATTCCTGCTGTCGCCGCTGTTGCTGGAACAAGCGATCCACAGGTTGCCGGGTGTGTTGCAGGCCATCATCCCCTGGATACCGACGACGGCCATGACCCGGCTGTTGCGCATGGCGATGGTGGCGCAGGTGCCGGCGACCGCGTTCTGGACCCACGTGGGGACGTTGGTGATTACGGCGTTGGCGTTGTATGGCGTGCTGGTGTGGCGCGTGTGCCAGTTGGATCGTTGAAACACACGCAGCGGAGCAATATGAAGAAGTGGATTACGCTGATGATCCTGTTGACGCTGACCGCGTGCAACGGGGCTTTCGATGCCCCCGTCACGCCGACGGTCACCCGTCCCGCGATCCCAACCCGAGTATCCAATCCCGGCGTGCCCGGGACCTTCGAGCTGGCGCCCTGTCCCTTTGCCCTGCCGGAGGATTACGTCCAGGGCCAGCACGTGGACTGCGGCTACCTGCTCGTGCCGGAAAATCGCCACGTGGATGTGGAACAGGCGCGTACCATCCGCCTGGCGGTTGCCATCTTTCACCCGCCCGGTGGTGCAGCCCATCCCGACCCGATCCTCTTTCTGCACGGCGGTCCGGGCGCCAGCGTCCTGGAAACCCTCCGCTACCAGTTCGAGGAGGGGTTCGCGCCCCTCTTTGCCGCCCAGCGCGACGTCGTTTTCTTTGACCAGCGCGGCGTGGGACGCTCGGAACCGGCCCTCGATTGCCCCAACGTGGACGGGCTGCTCCTCGACCTGCTCGATCGCGAGCTGGACGGGCGTCCGGTCACCGAGTGGCAAGCCGACGCGTTGCTCATCGCGGCGTTCCGCGACTGCGCCGCCGAACTGCGCCAAGACGCCGACCTCTCAGCCTATCACACCGCCGCCAGCGCCGCCGATGTGGACGATCTGCGCCGGGCGCTGGACTACGAGCAGGTCAACCTGTGGGGCGGTTCCTACGGCACGCGCCTGGCCCTTTCAGTGATGCGCGACTATCCCAAGGGCCTGCGCAGCGTCGTGCTCGACGCGGTCTATCCCCCGGACGTGGATCTGTACGCTGAGGCCCCGGCCAACCTCCACCGGGCGCTCGACCGGCTGTTTGGCAGTTGCACCGCCAATTCGGTCTGTCGCGCCAACTATCCTCATCTGGCGCAGGCCTTTTGGGACACCGTCGCGCGCCTGGACGCCGCGCCCGCCCACGTCCCCATCACCCACACGCTCACTGGTCAGAGTTATCCCACCACGCTCAGCGGCAATGGACTGATCGGGTTCGTGTTCACCATCCTGTACGAAACGGAGCTACGTTACATGCTGCCCCAGATCATCTACGATGCCAGCCAGGATCGTTTCGACTCGCTGGCGGTCATCCGGGGCGCGCTTCTGCCCCAGGTGACCACGTCGAGCCGGGGTGCGTCGCTGTCGGTGCAGTGTCACGACGAGATTGCCTTTAGCTCGCCCGAGGCCTTCGAATCGGCGCTGAAGCAATATCCCCAACTGCTCGGGTATTACGAACACGCGATGCTCGGCCGGTTGACGTATCAGGTCTGCGAGTTCTGGGGAGCGGAAGAGGCGGATCCGGTTGAGAACGAGCCCGTCGTTAGCGACGTCCCCGCGCTGGTGATGGTTGGCGAGTTCGACCCGATCACGCCGCCCGCCTGGGCCGAGCGCGCCGCCGAAACGTTATCCCACGGTTACTACTTTGAGTATCCCGGCGTGGGACACGGCGCCAGCGCCTCGCCCGGTTGTCCGCGCCAGATGATGATTGCCTTCCTGGAAGATCCCACCGCCGCGCCCGACAGCGCCTGCATCGCCGATATGGGCCAGCCCTGGTCCCAACCGTCGGAGACGAGGTGATAGGGATCGGCCTTAGCGCTCCCTCCTGCAACTTGAGGATCGCCGGTTCCCGTTGGTCCGGCGGCACGTGGTGGGGGAGTTGGGCCCGGGTCAGTACCGCCTCGGCGATGGGGTGGCTTTCGGGGTGAATGGCGCTGTCGTCCAGAGGGTTGACGCCGTCACGGATGCGGAGGAGGCAGGCGGCCTGATCGAAGGTCTTGGGCCCCAGACTGCTCACGTCCTGGATCGCCTCGCGGGTGGTGAAAGGCCCATGCTCGTCGCGGTAGGCCACGATGCGCTGGGCCAGAGCGGGCGCCGAGGCCTCCGACGTCGGCGCTGCACCTGTATCCATTCGGCCCGGCCGGCCGAGCGGCGGAGCGTTTCGATCACGGCGTCGGGTGGCGGCATGTCGGGGCTGCCGACGTATAGCGGGAGGACGTACCGTACAACAAGGCTTTGTACGTATCGGGTAACCACTGGTCATGATGAAGCAACGCTCGCAGGTTCTCTTCAACGGAGCGCTCAATCGCCTTGGCCGTGACACCCCGGATTTCGGCCAGGCCCCGGACGACGTCCTGGATCAACCCCGGCATGCCCGGCCCGCCGACGTAGGCTTTCGGCCCGCCGGGGTTATCCGTCTCCGTCAGCAGTCGTTCCGAGGGGATCTCCCGGGCGATTTCCCGGACGTGGGCCTCGTGCAGCGCCTCGATGCCGGCGGTGAAGTAGAAGCCCCGGTCAATCATCTCGCGGAGCACGTCCAGCGGCCCCGAGTACCAGTGCACGATCACGCGACGCAGGTCGTATCGATCCAAAAGCGCCAGTATCTCCGCCTCGGCCCCCTTGGTGTGCAGGTGGACGATCTTATCCTGTGCCTTCGCGGCCTCCAGGAAGTATTCGAACACCTCTCTCTGGGCCGGGTAGGTGGACGGATCCTCGACGAAGAAGTGATCAAGGCCGATTTCACCGATCATCGGACTTTGTTCCGTCGCGGCCCGTAGATCGTCCAGGCGACCGGCGTACTGGGGCGCGTTCCAGGGATGTACACCAAAGATCGGCAGGACAAAGCGACACCGTTCGGCGCTCTCCAGGTTGGAGTGATAGGAGGGCAGATCCATCGCGTTGCTGATGGTCAGGATACGGCGCTGATCGATCTCGGCCAACACAAAGTCCAGGAGACCGTCGATGTCGTAGCGGTCGACGTGCGCATGGGCGTCAATGAACATGTTCTCTCTCCTGCAGGACAACCAAAAAACACTAACGACGAAATTTGATGCGTTTGAAGGCTTCGGCGTGGGCGTAACCGGGCGCCTCGCCCATCTCGCGGGTCCAGTTGCGGATACGCTCGGCCATTTCGTCCATCTTCAGCCCCACCTGGCTGGCGTGACGGGCCAAAGCCAAGATGCGAGTTTCGATGCTGTCGCTGATGTCGATCCAATGATCGGCGTTGTCGGTCCAGAATAGGTAAGCCTCGTCGACGCGCCAGGGACTCACGTCCACCAGTTGTTCGGGGAAGATATGCCACTCGCGGGCGGCGTATATCGCATCCAAAACCGCCAGACCCGCCGCCCGGTGATCGGGATGTAGTTGATAATGTCGCCACGGATCGATGGTCAAGATGATGTGGGGCTGGTATTCCCGGATCAGGTTAGACAACTGGCGCCGCAGTTCAAGCGTATTCTGCAACAGGCCATCGGGATGGCGCAAGAAGATCACGCGCTCGACGCCCAATTCAGCGGCGGCGGCCCGCTGCTCGTCCTCACGTAGAGCGGCCAGTTGCCCCGGTCGCAGGTCGGGATCGTGGCTGCCTTTATCGCCACTGGTCAGCAGGACGTAGGTGATCTCCTTGCCGGCCTGGGCCCACTTGGCCATTGTCCCGGCGCAGCCAAATTCGGGATCGTCGGGGTGGGCAGCGATAACCATCGCGCGCTTCATCGATGTGGATACTTCGGTTTCAGGCATAGGGGTCCCCCTTTTATCGTGATTTGGAGTGAAGTAACTTTAGCAATGGGGGATGATACCGCGCATTGGTCTGCCTGTCAAATGGGTGATTGGGTTATTGGGTGACGGCGGGGAACATGATGGTGAATGTCGTTCCCTTGCCCAATTGACTTTCGACCCAGATACGCCCGCTATGTTTTTCCACGATGGTCTTGACGATGGAGAGGCCCAGTCCGCTGCCAATGATGCCCTCAGTCTCTGGGCTATCCACGCGGTAGAACTTATCGAATATGTGCGGCAGGTCCTCTTGGGAGATGCCGATGCCATCGTCTTCGATGATGATGATGACCTGTCCATTCTCGCGCCCGACAGAGATGGAGATGTCCCCCCCCTCAGGCGTGTACTTGATGGCATTGCTGAGTAGATTGGATAGCGCTTGGCCCAATCGAAGCGCGTTCCCCAACACCGAGGGGATCTGCGGCGGCATCTCCACCTGAAGTGTCTGCCGTTTCAGTTCGGCGTGATTTTGTTGTCCCTCGACGACCCTCTCGATAAGCGCTCTGACGTCGCACGACTGCATCTCCATGCGCACCTCGGCCTCGATCCGTCCCAAATCCAACAGATCGCCGATCATCGTGGTCACTGTCTCGACACCGCTCTGGATCTTTTCCAAGAAATAAATCTGCTGTTCATTCAACGTCCCGACCGAGGGCATGAGATTAGCAAAACCCTTGATCGACGTCAGCGGCGAGCGCAGGTCGTGGGAGACGGTGGAGACAAATTCCGACTTCATCCGGTCCAACTCTTTGAGATAGGAGATGTCCTGCATCATGGCTACCCGGCCCACGCCGGGGATCGGCGTGACATTGACGTTGAGCGTCCGCTCGTCGTCGGATAGAGGCACTTCAGCATGGGCGGTTTCGCCTGTTTCTTTGGCGCGTTGAATCACGTCGACCAGGATTTCGTCTTCCAAAACCTCCCTCAAGGGTTCACCGACCACGTCGCCCCGCATACAAAAGTCGCGGCGGGCCGTGTCGTTGGCCAGGATGATTCTCTCCTCCGCGTGATCCCCAACCACCAAGACGCCATCGGTCGTACTGGTCAGGACGGCTTCCAGTTGGCGCCGCTCGGCCTTCAACGTCCGGTTCACCTCGATCAACTCCTGGGTCAGCGCATCCCGTTCATGTCGCAGGCGCACCTCGGTCAGCGCGCGATCCATCACCATCAACATTTCCTCGATGTCGAAGGGCTTGATGACGTAATCCTTGACCCCCAGGCGAAAGGCCCGCACAGCCAGATCCTCGGAACCGTGGAGTGTCATCATGATGACGGGTATCTCGCTGCCGGCCTCGTGCAGCGCTTCCAAGACCTGGATCCCGGTCATACCTGGCATTTGCATGTCCATGATGATGAGGTCTGGCGCCTCATCCAGGGCAACCCGGTACCCTTCATCTCCATCCTTCGCAGTCAGCGGCACGTATTCATTGGGCGTGAGCACGTGGTTGACCAACAGGTCCCGGTAAACCAAGCTATCGTCTACGACCAGTACACGTTCGCCTGCCATAAAGTCCTCCTACAACGGATATAAACAAAATAATAATGAGGTCTCACAAAACAGATGGAAATATCGCATTAACACAAATCTGGGCCTAATCCGTGCAATTCGTGGCAGATTTCAATTCAGTTTGCTCGACAACGCACGAGAGAAACGCTACCTCGTCGCTATAAGTGTAAACCGAAATTCGATCTGCTACGTTTCGTTTGTGTTACAGGAACGTTGCTGGTAGCATTGAGATACATGGCTTCATAAGATAAGACTTCGTAAGTTTAGCTCTTGGCTTACTGACATTGTAGTGCAATTACTGCCCAAGGTCAATCTCGCGTTTTGTTCTTCTTCACTTGTATCTCACTGTTCACTACCCGACATTCGTGGCCAAGAGCCTGATTTTCGATCACGAATCACACGAATGCTCGAATGTCACGAATGTTTTTTGAAATGACTC